>DCKN01000117.1 GCA_002320385.1 Proteobacteria bacterium UBA1673 | reverse complement strand
CTGAGAAAAAACTATTGTCAGACAAAAGTCAAAACTACATGTCGGATGAACATCTGGCTTTTTTTAAGGACCGACTACTCACGCTTAAAGATCAAGTTGAAGCTAACCTAGCAAAGTTTAGAGATACAATTGCTGAAAACGAGATTGAGGCTGACCCATTAGACAGTGCATGTATAGAGGAAATCAAACAGATCACACTGATGGGCGTGAGACGAGATACTGACCTCCTTCACCAAATTGAAGCTTCTATTGATCGCATCAATAGAGGTGAATACGGCTACTGTATGGAAACAGGTGAGGAAATTGGACTAAAAAGACTACTGGCCAATCCCAATGCAACCCTCTCTACTGAAGCACTTCAAAGCATTGAGCAACAAAGAGAAATCCAGGGTGATATTCTTTAGGATTATCACAGCAGTGTGATGGCCGTTGATCAGGTTACCACGCTGATGACAGCACCTAAGCGAGCTTCAAATGATGGTAACACTTTGGCAGTACTCGGCCTATCACATGATATAGCACGGCAGCGCTGCACATATTAGCACCGACCATAAGGCTAAGCGATCTTGCCGCTTGCATGAACGACACCTGCTGGCCAAAACATTGCGCAGCCATTAAAAGACCTGGAATCATCCATGGGACAACGCACAACAGCGACAAGACGAGTCCACTGCGCATGAAAAATGATAGACACCGGGCGAGATATATCTGTAGTAGAAACACTGGTGAGCTAACGAACCAGACAACACACACACCCAAGCAAATCCATAATCTTAGGCCATACAACAAACTCACCGCTGGCAAAGCAATTAAGAAAATTAGCACACAAACCAACCAAAGTGCAATGAAGTCACTGAACCAGATATTCATTGCATACCGGCTAACCTGCTGTGCTTCCACGAGCCATATCAGTCTTTTTCGGGTGAGGATTTGGCCAATCAATGCAAAATAAGTGAATGACGATACGGCCCACAACACCCCAATTGTTTGCGTATTTGATAACAGCGCTAACGGCTGCAACAGTAACATAAATACGAATGACTGCATGAGCAAATAAATCAAACCATAAAACCATAGTGATGACTGATAACAGTAATGACCAAAGCGATAGATAATGAACCTAAACATGCGCCAATCTCTCTAGCACTCGCGTTTCATGCTCTAGGGCTATATCGATATGACTGGCCAAAATGACAGAGCCGCCATTAGCCTGGTGTTGGGCGATACGGCCTGATAGCTGCTTTGTCGCGCGACTATCTAAATAAACGAAAGGCTCATCGAGTATCCATATCGCTGCCTTTGTGTAAGAAAGCGATAACTGCATAACCTGGTGTTTTTGGCCCAGTGATAGTCGGTCCCAGCGGTGAGTGATATCAATCGATCGGTCGATACTACTTTGTAAGCGTGTCAGTAATTGCTGATCGGCTGCAATGCCCGTGCGTAAGTAGTATTCTTGCCTTATCATGCTCTCAACCGTATCATTGGGCCCACTATCAGGTCCTAGCATACTGTAAAACCTCGCCTCACGATGAATCATCTCACAGTGCCTTACATGCCATAGCCTCTGACAATGGCTAGGCAAAAGCCCAAGAACGGTTTGCATCCATGTTGATTTGCCGATACCGTTAGCGCCATTAAGGCGATATAACTTTCCAGCATGAATCTCAAGATTATTGATATTCCAATGTTGCGCTTTCGCCCACTTGGGTATGATTGTTTGAAGATTGCATATAAGCATTGGTTACCTTAATCACCACTTGTCCAACCGCAATGATAGCATTCCATACATATCAGACAATAGCTCGCAGCCACTATGACATGTCTGTTTTTCATAACGCAAAGCCCTGGTTGTCTATAAGACTATTTTTTATTGTACATGATGAAGTGCCCTAATACCATTCAACGCTATCCGGTCGATCTAATAGAGATCAAACAGGCTATGTGACTAACTTTACTGACACGTCGTGACTAGTCAGCCATGCTATTTTTTAGCCGCTCAACAATATGCTCAGCGTCCAAAGTTGTCGTTGGGAAAGGAAAATCAGCTTTGTTTTTACGAACTATTTTTACAATATTGTGCAAAACGCTATCTTTTGCTTTGTGATAGTCTTTAAATGATAGTGGCTTGGTGTAAACTACCACGAGCAGATTCACAGAATAATCTCCCAGTTCACTGAAGGTGCAGAAATGCGCCATTCTTTTGTCAACAAACTCAAGACTATCGACCATTGCTTCTAGCTGTTCACAAATTCGCTCGACTTTCTTTAAATCATCATAACGAATGCCCACCGTCATGCGAATTCTCCGATTACTCATGCGTGAAATATTTTCTATTGATACCGTGGAGAAGGCACAATTTGGAATATATTTGACCGTTTTTCTAGGGGTACGCACTTGTGTTACTCTCCACCCGATACGTTCCACGGTCCCCTCAATATCTCGATCAGGAGAACTGACGTAATCACCAACTCTAAATGGGCGATCAAACAAGATCATAAGCCCACCAAATACGTTTGCAATGGAATCGCGTGCCGCAAAACTCACAAAGATGGCACCAACAGCCCCAGTGGTGAATAAGCTATCTGCCAGATGATTGAGATCTAAAACCTTCATGAGTATGAAACCTGCTACGACGTATACTGCGCCACGAATGACCATAAACATGGTATCAATGTTTCTATGCAGATCTCTTGATGCCAGAGTACTCTGCTTAAGGAAATCTGCCTCCCACTTGTTGATCACACTCATGCTTAACCAACTCAATAATAATGTGTATCCAGCGACAATAAACATACTCGAGTAGTAATTCAAAGTCACCATTCTAGCACTCACTGCGATTACTGCCTGCTTTGTTGTGACTTGATTCAGGGCCATGTAGACTTGCTGAAAGTAATAACTCCAAGGCAAGACAACCAGGCTCAGAAATAACCACGTGTAGACTAACAGCATTATTGTAGGCGCCCAAATTGCCGACGCCCATCCCGAAATGAAAGCGCTTTCCGATGCCCGTAGTCGCTTTAATAGCCGGTATGATAGTAGACTTACAACTGCAATTACGCACTCTAGAATTAATGCTATCATGTTGATTTACCCAATTGACCTCAGCTAAGTATACATCATATTCTACAATTCACCCTAATAAATATCTTATTTTAATTATTCATGTCACATAGGCTCATGCAGCCCCAAACTTGAGCACGGTATTACAATACAACGGCGGTTTTGCCATAATTGACTCGATCAATTTCTAAGGGATCTCATGTATCATCGGTTTACTATTCACTACCCATCTCAACCGTTAATGCATCACGATGCACCCATCGAGGCAACCCCCTGGCCGGCATTCATACTTGAAGACTTGCATCGCATGTTTAATGATCTTCATTTTTCTGCAACAAACTGCCACACGGAACAATCGTGCAATGCGTGCCTAACATATCACAGGGGGCAAACGCAGATTGCGATTGACCTTTCTATAGAATGCGTTGTTTATAAACCCTGCCACGAACCTGTTCAATTTAGGCCGATAATGGAGGAAACTTCCGCTTGCTTGAAAGCATGTGACCATCTTGATCCTTTGGCATACTGGGAGATTGTGGAAGACCTTCAAGGCAATATCCTTAAAGGCTCCCTCATGGTAGTCGCCATTAACAACCATTCTCCACACCTCAATAATCTTTATGTTGTAACACAAGCAATCGCGAACCCGCCGATCCATGCCCATCACTTTCCTCCTGACAACCATCGACCTGATATCGACAGACGTGATACTACGTCGTCCCATAATGTACTTGCCTTTTTGCAGAGATCATCCCGTATTTGTCATCTCATAACCACCGATGAAGAAACCAGTATGAATCCATTGGGCTCATTACCTGCAGGCAGTTCGAAAAACTATGCACACAAGCAACATGGAGCATTCTGCATGCCATTATTCAAACTAATCCTGAGATCAGTCGCCCTTTTTGTCGCATATAGCAAGCATTTTTTGCTCTACTTGGCGGACGTCATACGCTTTTGTGGCGCTACCATCAGCAAGACTATCAGACAAATTGTCAATTTTATCTCGGCATCGATGATATCTGCAGTACTGGCTCAATATTTTTCGCAGGTATCTGCCCAATTTAAGCACGATTGTGCTGGGAGACAATCCGTTTGCCAGTTGATTTCGAATCGACTGACTCCCCGTAACAGCCAGTGTTATGCTAAAGGGGGATCTGAAGCACCTTTAGTGAGTCAACTCACACAAGCTGGGACGATATTGTGGCCTTCTGTAAACTTCTCTATTTTTTAATTAAGTAGCATTGCCCGTCGGTGTCATTGCGTACTTGTATTTGAGCGATACAACTACCCATACGTGTCTGATTATCTGCAATCGCAACTGGAAGATGGAACTCTCTTGGTTGACACGGAACATCGTTTTGACGAATGACTCTTAAATATTGTTTTTGGTTACTTGGGACCACCCTGTACATTCCGCCGGCATTGATCGTATGCGTAACAGAGTTGGCGTTCACATCTTCAAATGCAATCTCAGCGATGATAGGAAAACGTGTGACATTATCGATTACAAGTTTGCAATCGCTGGCCAAGCCCACATGCGCACTCGAGAAGATCGCTATGGTTAAAGTCCCGAAAATTTTTGCTTTCATTGCATTGTCCTTCATACCTTTAATGTCATCATACAATAGGCATGCACAAAATTCTAGCAGAGATATCTATTCTTGGTGCACGGACTTGCTAGCCAATATTATATGGATTCATGCGCGCTATTGTCTGATTATCTGTGTATTCGTGTCGATATAACTGCTCGATCATGCATCAACGTTTAACTATCTATTCATAATCTTGTTCTAATGATGCCATGGGTTGTTTGCTTGACACTGCATCGACAAGCCAAAGATCATGAATCAACCGATATTTCTCGTTAAAAACAGCTTGACAATTAAACAATGACAAGATAATGTGTACAAAGTTCATTAACCAATCATACAAGTGAGGTATACAGTATGGCTAGTGGGAAAAAGGAAATTGTAGAATCAATTATGCAATCTGACGCGCTTGAAAACGCAAAGGTTTCAAAAGCAATTGTAAAAGAAATTGTTGATCAAACATTCCAGTGTGTCATCGACTTGACAAAAAGCACTGGTCTATGTCGCATCGCTCGCTTTGGTACTTACATGAAAAAGATGAGAAAAGCACGTATGGCAACTCATCCAAAAACAGGTGAGCCAATCGAAATCGCTGAAAAGCAGACGGTTAAATTCAGTGCAGGAAGTGACTTTAAGGAAGCTGTACAGGACGGTGAATAAAAACTTGGGAATTCTCGCATCGCAGCGTTTACAAAAAGTTTGTGATGTGTATAATACCCAGTAGTTTCAGGGTACTTAGCTCAGCTGGTAGAGCGTCGCCCTTACAAGGCGAATGTCGGGGGTTCGACTCCCTCAGTACCCAGAGTTAGTTTGTGCTGGAGTGGTAGTTCAGTTGGTTAGAATAC
>DCKN01000071.1 GCA_002320385.1 Proteobacteria bacterium UBA1673 | reverse complement strand
AAACGCAAAATTGACGATGCCGCATGATACTAGGTAGGTGACTATGTCTGCACAAAACAGTAATTGCAATGTTCTTAATTTTAGGATATGGCCAAGAAAGAATCCCCATGAAGGCATCAGGAACAGGCAGATTGGCACTGCGAGCATGCTTATTGCTGCGCCGATTAATACCGATTCATGTTTTGCCGATTCAGATGCGTTCTGTCTAATCGTGTGAGCAGGATCATTACTAACGTCAATGATTGACGGAATCAATGATAGTTTTGTTGCTGTTTCAATTAGAATTCGTTTGCTGCGAGGATAAATGATCCATGCGTAAGCGCAGAAGGCCTGAAAAAAGCTAAGCGTCTGAAACGGTGACATTGATTTACTCCATGGTGGTTTATGTTATAAGCTATCATTTTTTTTATATCTTTGTCAATTCTCTATGGGGGGGATGATCTACGATTGATCGATTTTTTATTTTTTATTGGCGTGTCGTGTGCATGTGTTTATGATTTTGTTTACAAATTTCTGGCGTTATGGCTTAAAAGATTAGTTTACAGAGATGGGTGATCCGGTATGTACCAGACGGGCGGATGCGCTATGTGCCTCAATATACCATGGGTATGATCGATGGCTCGATTGAGTGCAGCAATTGCGCGTTCTGTATTTGAATAGTTGTGGTCTATGATTAGAAATGGATTTGTAGACCTGCGGCTTATTTCCGCAAGGGTAACAGCCTGATAGCAGTGGCTTATTGAATGTGAACAATAGTTCTGAAAATTATCACTGATCAAACAAATCATGCTGATTACAGCATCGTAAGCTTTGATCACACCATTTCCGATGACTTGGAATGAGGCTTTGCACATATTGTCAAGATGTTCTTGAAGCCAGTAGTTGACTCTTAGCGCAATGGTTACGTAGCTAAGTGCCAATCTAGATGTACAATAACTACTTGCAATAAATAATGATGATGAGTATATCATCGTGAATCCTTGGCACGCCGAGATGACAAGAGTGAAAGGTACTTTGAGCGCACCGGTAAGCAAGATGGGAGAAATGATCAGATTTAGGGCCTCAGGTATGTATGAAGCAAAGATACCGATACGTTCTCTAAGATTGAGTGGGTTGGGCCAAGACGCTATCGCTGAAGATTTAATCAACATTCGTCCGCATAGCATTATACCTATTGAATTGAAGTACGCACGTAATATGCTCGTATCCCAAAAGTAGAAAAAGTATAGTGTAAAGAAAAAAATGTCAAATGATGTCTCGGTCCATGATAAGAAAATTGTTCTCATTTCTGCCAGGAGTCGACGGCCATGCCCTGAAAGAGGAAGATTTTCTATTGATTGGATATTCTCCCAACTAGTGAGAATCTGGTGGCGTATAAACGCAAAATTGACGATGCCGCACGATACTAGGTAGGTGACTATGTCTGCACAAAATAGTAATTGTAATGTTCTTAATTCTAGGATATAGCCAAGAAAGAATCCCCACGAAGGCATCAGGAACAGGCAGATTGGTACTGTGAGCATACCTATTGCTGCGCCAATTAATACCGATTCATGCTCTTGGGATTTAGATGCGTTCTGTCTAATCGTATGAGCAGAATCATCGCTGACGTCAATGTTTGACGGTATCAATGATAGTTTTGTTGCTGCTCCAATTAGAATTCGTTTGCTGCGAGGATAAATGATCCATGCGTACGCGCAGAAGTTCCGAAAAAAGCTATGCGTCCAAAAAGGTGACATTGATTTACTCCGTGGTTGTCTTTTGTAATATAATAGCAATGTTTTATGTCTCTGGCAATATTGTATCGGATGAATGACTCAGATTCATGGGTGTGGATGATCTAAGATTGATCGCTTTCTTAATTTTGTATTCGCGTATGATGTACGTATATTTCTGATTTTGTCATAAAAAATTGAGCGTTATGACTCGAAATGATCTATATCATAGTAATGCGTTAGGGACGATATAGATGGGTAAACAAAAAATAGATACTGCATTAAACAGTATGGGTCAAGTGGGAAATGGCGGTGTTATCTCAACTTATACCACGGGTGCAAATGATGATAGTAAATCCTGTTCGTATACGGTGGCTACACAGCCGTATTCACCTGAAGTACAGTCCCTATTTAGAGTTATACAAAGTGCGAATTTATCAGAATTACCAATGGATAAATCAGGATTAGCAAAATATCGTTCATTATTTGATGGGCTTCCTCAAGATTATAATCTATTTCAAAAAATTTTCTTCGATGACAAGGCAAAATTTGCGAAGTTAGAACCAGACCAGCAAAAAGATTTTTTACAGAAATTTCAAGTTGGCCTTGCAAAAAATCCTGAGCATATTCATTTATCCAACCAGTTTGCTAAAGTATTGCATCTTCCGCGCAATGTCATCAAGTTTGAGGCTACCAAGAAGATTGGTGGTGTTGATTTTAAATCAAGCAGTACGGGGGCCGCAAATTTTGGTCATGATTCAAAGGCGGGGGGTGTCACCACGATGACATTGGCACTGGATGCGTTGAAGAATAATCCTTCAAGCGGTAATTCATGGACATTTCGTGACCCTGAGGATCCGTATCGCTCTGTTTATAGCTCTTTTGTGGATTCAGGCGTCGCTGGTGCTTTCACTAAGGAGAGCACTTTTAATCAAAGTGCGATGAATGCCGCTAAGGCAATCAATCAGTGCTATGATGAGGTTATGGATCTAGAAAATTATGATCTTTATGCCACCGCTAATTCAAGTGTGCTTACTCCAGAGGAGAAAGCACTGCAGACACGATTGACAAAAAAGTATAAACCAGATGACATTGACGCATTGAAAAAAAAGTACCCAGATGCTGAACGTGACGCCATCAAAGCACGTGGGAAGATTTTATTCACTAAGTCAGCAGCCTATCATTCCAAGGGGTTGCAACGCGGTAAGTGGGCGGACGGTAATCCACAAGGTGTCGCACAAATTGGAGCACAACAGACAAGGATTGACCGGTTTGTGCGTGAGTCTCTGGTTGGTAAATACCCAGAAGATAATGAGGCTGTGGGTAAGCAGATCAGTGATTTTACCAAAAACTGCCGTCGTTTGTATGCCAATGATCCAGCGTATACGCTTGAGAATTTCCGGGATGCGTATGGGTTCTCTCCAGAAAAGGTGACTGATACTGAGCTATGTAAAATGGTTGAGTATACGGTTAAGAAAAGTTTATTTGATCAGACCAATACATCGACCTTTAATAAGGATGCAAATCGAGGGGTTAATAATCATATTCTGCATTTGGCTGCCTCTACAAGCCTTTTGCAGTCACTTTACCCAGGTCATGCATTTGAGGGTTGTAAGAGTAACAAAGATAGGGCTTCCATGGTACGCATGATGGGTCAAGCCATTGAACAATGTCTCAGGGATAGTCCTTCTTGGGAGATGTCTGATCCAAATGAAATATCAATGATTGTTAAAGATTTTGCTAAAGACAATCCGGCTTATCTTTTGCAGCCAACGTCGATTGATCAGTTACATCAAGATCTCAAAGTGGCAAAGCTTGAGCTCAGCAATATGGGAAAGGCACAAGCGATGGAGAATAAGCAGAAAGAAATTGCATTGCTTGAAGATAAAATCAAACTAGGCAATTATCTTCAGCTTGCGCATAACTTTGAGTCCATCAATCGTCCTAAGAATGCTGAGGGTGTTGAAGAGGCAGGCTATTATTCCATGGTCACGGGTCTTAATGCATTGGGTACGCAAGGCGCATTGGCGCAAATGGAAATGTTTGGAGAGGGAGATGGTAATAGTCGTGGCATGATGCCTAAAGTACTTCGTGATATTTATGCTGAGGTTAATCCCAGTTTCTTGGTGCAAAAGACGATTGATAACTACAAGGCTGATATGAATAAGGGTGCTAAGGTAGGGTATTTAGAAAAAATCAGAGATTTGGATACTAAAATGGAAAAAGAAAAAACCAAATTTCAAGAAGCCAATAAGGATCAGATTAGTCGCGCGTGTACATCGCTTGGTATAAAAGAAGGTGATCTGGGGACAATGAGTGATCAGGCATTTGCTCAGGCAGTTTCAACTACTGATGCTGTAAAGGTTCTGGACGGAGAGATTGCTAGAAAGCAATCAGAATTGAAAACACTTAATGACCATGCAAGCCGTTCAGGGGCTGTCGTAGATAATACAGTTCTTAAAAACAGGATGGAAGCTCTAGAAGCTTTGCAAAAAAAAAGGCGGGCGTTAGAATCCTCCAATCCGCCGCAAACGCCAGATCAGAAAATACTGATCGATTACCGTAATAAAATCAAAGTTTCGCAGACAACTAAGCAAGGTATGTATGATATTCTCGATGTTTATGTGAAGGCTTCACAGCAAGTTGTAAAGTTGCCTGAGCAACAAAATGATGGTCCAGTTAGTGAACAATTGGTAGCGGAAAAACGTAAGCTTGCAGAAAAAGCAATGATGAATATACTGGCAAGTGAGGAAAAGTTTTCCGATCAATCCAATCAATCTGGAAATGTTCAGTCAACAAGGGCTCAAAGAGATGATTATGTAAATGGTTTGATGCAACCGTCTTCTAATGCTTCAGATGTAGGTACAGATTCAGAGCAGTCTTCCGATGCTGATTCAGTAAAAAACGATGATTATCATGATGTTGATGCACAGTTCAAGCAATTTATAGAAAAACGTGAAAATAGATTCACTGCTAAACTCTCTGGTGCTGAAGATGAGAAAAAGCGGACAGATTATACAAAAGCAATTTTTAACAATGCTAAAGAACTAGGTGTTCCTAAGCATTTGCTCAAGGATGCCTTAACCAACTCGAAAACTCGCGACTCATTGCGTGATCATTTGTACAGAGCCTTGAAAGTCTCTGCGATTATTCACAAGGCGAGGGGGCAGCAACCGATACTTGGATCCGATAGTTTACCTCTCACCAAAGGTAACTTAGAACAACTTGGCCATTATATGGATGCTTCGAACATTAATCGTCGTAGTACTGGTAGCGCATCAACCGATTTAGAGTCCCGTCCTTCTTCTGATTCTATTCAGGGGGCTTCTTCAGTTCCTGATTTGAATGCTTCTCTCCCCAGTCAGAAGCCTAATGCCGGAGCGCAAGCTTTAGAGAAACTTTTTGATGAAGCAGAAGCGTGTCATCAGAAATCTATTCAAAATAAAGCGCGCTCATTAGACAATATGTATGCCAATGCTACTAATGACCCTAGTAATCCAACACTTAAAAACCAATAACATCGCTGTATGCTTATGCGTTTTGATAAAAATGTTTCTTGTGCACAGATTTAATGCCCACGGTTGATAGCGAAGGTTAGTAAATCGTAGAGTGCTTGCTTATACGGTGTGTCAGGTAGCACATTTAGGCAGTTTTCAGCGAGTAAACTTGCAGCATGCGCTTCTTTCAGGGCTTCATCAATGGCGTTGGTTGCCTCAATGTATGGCATTAGATTTTCCAAAGTCGTCTCTGGGTCTGCAAAGCGTTCGGCTATATTTGCTTGATCTTCAGGACTGCTTTTGTTGTAGGCAATGATGAGTGGTAATGTTGGTTTGCCCTCTAATACGTCTTGTCCGCGTGGCTTGCCAAGTGTTTCGGTGGCATTGATATCCAGTATATCATCCATGATTTGAAAAATGATGCCAAGATGATGACCAAATTCACGCATGGCGTTCATGTATCGGGTTTGACCGGTCAATAGCGCGCCAAGTTCAGCTGATACTGAAAAGAGTTTTGCTGTTTTCGCACCAATCACATTTAAATAAGTCAACTTAGAGGTATTGATTTTACGTTTGCATTGCAAATGTTCAAGCTCGCCTTCAACGATTTTCTCAGTCGCTTCTGATAGGATTGTCATGACATCAGTATTATTGATAGCAGCGATCATAGTGAATGCTTTAGCGTAGAGTAGGTCGCCTGATAAAATACTTGCTGTATTGCCCCAAATGGTGTGTGCAGTTTGTTGGTGTCTTCTGCGATCACTGTTATCAATCACATCATCATGCAGCAATGTGGCTGTATGAATAAGCTCGACAATGCAGCCCAGGTCGAGATGTAGGTTTTCTTCGCTTTGGTAGCCGGTGGCTAATGCGCTAAGAATCACGACCATTGGGCGTATGCGTTTGCCGTTGCTCAATAACAAATGGCTGCAGACTTGGTTGGCTAATTCAGAGTCGGATTGGTTTTTATTAAGTATGATGCGCTCAAGTAGTTGCAGTTCATTGGCGATAATGGTCTGAATTTTTGAAATTTTGGTACTCACGATGCAGATTCAGCTGGCAGGGCCAAGCGCTCCTAATAAGACAATGTGACAACAGTATATCGGAAACCTGTATGGATGACCAAGGTGAATCCGTTGTTTACAATCTATTGGTCTGATTTTATTGTTTTTTATATGTGATAGACGTTGTCAGCATCGCGGCCATCGTTTTGATCTTGGGGGTTAAGAAGATTCAGTGCTTTTTGTGTTCATGACCTTTGGGTCCTTGTCTGGTTGCATATCTTAATTATCCGTACATTTAGATCAATGATTTGCTTGAAATCACTTCAAAATTGAGGTAACATACAGCGAATTAAATATCAAGGAAACACCGATGTACGCAATCATCGCTCACAGTGGCAAACAGTTCCATGTCAAGCCTGGACTAAAGTTTAATGTTGAGAAAATTGAGCAGGCAGCTGGTGAAGAAATTAAATTGGACCAAGTATTAATGTTCCATGATGGCAAGCAACTGCATGTCGGTGCACCACTTGTCGATGGCACTGCTGTTTTGGTCCGTGTTTTGGAGCACGGTCGCGGTGATAAAATCAAGATCATAAAACTTAAGCGCCGGAAGCATCATATGAAGCGTCAAGGTCACAGACAGTCTTTCACGCGATTAGAAGTCTTAGCCATTGGTCCAGCTAAAACGGTCAAGGCGCCAGCAGCTACCAAAGCAAAGGCTGAAACCAAGGCTACTGATAAGCCCAAGAAAGGTTCTACTAAAGCAGTCGCAGCTGAGAAAAAAGGTGACGTAAAAAAAGCACCAGCCAAAAAATCAACGGTTAAGGCAAGCAAAAAAGATAGCGAAAAAGCTAAGTAACGGATTGAACAAAGTAAGGAGTCATTATGGCACATAAAAAAGCTGGTGGTAGTACCCGGAATGGTCGCGATTCAGAGAGTAAACGGCTGGGCGTGAAGCGCTTTGGTGGACAGGTTGTTGATGGCGGTGGTATCATCGTTCGACAGCGTGGCACTCGATTTAAGCCAGGCAAGAATGTTGGTGTTGGCCGTGATCACACTTTGTATGCTTTGTCTGCGGGCCATGTTGTGTTTAGCAAGCGCTTTGGTCGCGTCGTTGTCAGTGTGCAAAAAGCAGAAGCTGACGCTGCATAAGTCTGTCGTTTACAGATAAGATTATTGTTATTCTTAGCAGGCCCTTTGGGGCCTGTTTCGTTTTTTGGGCATGGTGTTTTGTGATGGTGCCATGTGGTTTTAGTTGGTATTGCGGGTAAGAAAAATATGAGTGCGTTTATTGATGAGGTCAAAATTACAGTGCGTGCTGGTGACGGCGGTACGGGTTGTATGAGTTTTCGGCGCGAAAAATACATTGCTAAGGGTGGTCCCGATGGTGGGGACGGAGGTCGTGGTGGGTCCGTTATTTTTAAAGTTGATTCGCGCTACACAACCCTAAGTGACTTTCGTTACAAAAAAGTATTGCAAGCTGAGCGCGGTAAAAACGGTGCAGGGCAGAACAAGCACGGTCGGGCAGGTGATGACTTAGTGGTGCCTGTTCCTGCTGGTACAGTGGTTTATGTAGAAAATGAGCCGTTATCGCTGGCTGATCTTACTGAAGAAGGGCAGTCTTACTGTGTGGCTGAGGGTGGCCGCGGTGGTGCCGGCAATGCGCGTTATAAATCCAGCACGAACCGCGCACCAAGACAGTTTGGTTATGGTCGACCTGGTGAGGTATTAAGTCTGCGTTTGGAGTTGAAGTTGCTCGCTGATGTTGGTCTTTTGGGGCTTCCTAATGCAGGAAAGTCGAGCTTGATTCGTGCGTTGTCCCATGCAACACCGAAGGTTGCTGATTACCCATTTACGACGCTAAGGCCTCATCTGGGTATTGTTGAACTTGGCCCTTATCGGCAATTTGTTATGGCTGATATTCCTGG
>DCKN01000084.1 GCA_002320385.1 Proteobacteria bacterium UBA1673 | reverse complement strand
GTGGTTAAACGCATTGTTTATACGCAGTGGGATAAACTTAATCAGGCAGGTAAAACGGTGCTATTGGAGGCGCGTCTATCATCAGTACAAGCAAAAATAGATGATGTAAGTTGTGTGGCAAGGCAAAGTATTTTTCGTCATCCGGTCAGCACAAGTATCGTTCGGTCGATGTCTTCTGGTGCGTCAGTGTCTAATCGTAGTGATTTGCGTGCATCTGCGAAAGCATGGCTTCCAAGCCCAATCGTCGCGCAGCGAGCCTCTGTGCATGGTTTTTCAGGATGTGCCAAAGATAGATCTCATGCTGTGCTTAGTGCTGATGGATCCTCTGCTGATGGTGTAACGCCGTCAATCATGGAATCACAAGGCAAAATAGCAAGCCATGCGTCTGGAAATTCAAATGATGATGAATGGATCCCAGTGCGAGAGAAGGGCGGCTGAGCAAAATCGGTCGTGTTGTATGCCGATGATGGCAGTGCGCGCAGTAGCTCAAGGTTAAAAGACGGGTGAGTATTTCTCTGGCTCAGCGATTGAGACTTTGTGTGATCTACCGTTGGATAGTTTTATGATCACCAACTTCATCGTGCATGCTGATTTAGATACACGTTGTCGGGTGTAAGGATATCAACTCGTGGATTGATCTGGCTGTGGGTCAACCCTCAGCTATTTTATTTGACGATGATGTTTTGCGGTGTGCCTTGTAAGTGCTCAAGACCTACTTGGGTAACGATCAATCCAAATACACATGGAGGTCTATTTGATATAATCGAAGTTAAGAGCGATATATTCCCTAAAGATGGCCAAATGCTGTGAAATTCACTTCATCACTAGAAGACGATGCTCCAAACAAGCGTCGGCGTACTAACGGGCTAGTAAATGATCAAGGAGATGATATGATGTTATTGACGGTCGAATAGAGTTGTTTTTGCAAAAGATGCCTGGGCTACGATCTTTTCTAATAGTCTGTATTTGATGATCATGATGATTGTGAATAGAAAAAGCCGAATGTCTCAATCAAGATGACATTCGGCTTTTGGGTTTAACAATTATTACTCAATAGTATAGGCTTTTTCACCATGTGCTTTTTCGTCTAATCCTTCATCTTCTGTGGAATCTTGCACTCTTAATCGTGTAAAGAATGTTGTTATCCACAAGGCTAAAAGTGTAAAGACAATTGTCCAAGCAACTGTAATACCAACACCATATAGCTGAGTGATTAGTTGTGCTTGCATGGTAACTCCTTCGGCAAGTCCTGCGCCAGAGAATTGATCCATTGCAAGAAATGACACCATAATGGTTCCGATAACCCCGCCGACACCGTGTACAGCGAATACATCAAGGCTGTCATCAACTTTGATACGACCTTTTAGTAAATCGGCAACGATGTAGCATACAACACCACCTACTAGTCCAAGTATCATACCGCCAGGAACACCAATGTAGCCTGAAGCAGGTGTGACAGTTGCTAGCCCAGCTACCATACCAGTTACAATACCAACAAGAGATGATTTACCGAAACGAATACGCTCGATGATCATCCAGACGATGGACGCAACAGCTGCAGAAACATGCGTAACGAGTACGGCCATGCCTGCATTTGTTCCAGCTGATAGTGCTGATCCGCCGTTGAAACCAAACCAGCCAACCCACAACATAGATGCGCCAATCATGGTAAGTATTGGGCTATGTGGTGGTTTCACTGTTGATTTTACAAACTGCTTTCTTGGTCCAATGGCTATGGCTGTGATTAATGCGCCTACACCTGCAGTCGCGTGAACGACTAGATCGCCTGCAAAATCCATAATGCCCATGCCAGTCAGTATGCCACCGCCCCATACCATATGTGTTACTGGTGCATAAACCAGAACAATCCATATTGATAGGAATATGACCACAGCGGAAAACTTCATTCTCTCTACAAAAGCGCCAATCATCAATGCTGGCGTGATGATGGCAAAAGTCATCTGAAAAGCAATAAAAGTCGCTTCCGGAATGGATCCGTTGATATCACTGTGCTGCAATTGACTTAGGAACGCATTTGATAGATAGCCTATCCACTGATTTCCCTCTGAAAAAGCAATGCTGTAACCTGCAATGACCCATATCACGGATGCCAAACATGCAATCGCGAAATGGTGCATCATGACTGATACAGCATTTTTTGCCTGCACCAAGCCTGTGTAAAATAAAGCAAGACCAGGAAGTGTCATAAATAAGACTAATGCGGTTGCGGTTATGATCCAAGATGTGTCACCAGAATTGACAGCAGCTTGACTTATTGTTGGTAACAGACTTAATGTTGCTACCGTAAGTAGTTTCGACTTCATGTTCATAAATCCTCCTTAATTAAAAAACATGCTCTTAACAGAAACGGATATACACCATCTCATTTTTTTTGTCAGTTTTTTTTAAAAAAAATTGTAATAGTGTGAATTAATCGTTGTTTGATTTATTTTTGATGATCTGTTTGTGGATGACTTAGCTATAATATTTTTCTGATAATAAAGATTCCATCTACTGATTCTATCATGCGTTGATCCCATGCAGTGATTGCTTAACCTATGACAACTAGTTGCTCTTTTTGTGTACGCTACTCAAGTATGCTGAAACTTTCGAGCGTTTTTCCCGCCTGGCTTCGTCAAGTGGTGTAGCGTTCCAACGATCTCTTACATGAAGAGGGTGTCCGTGTGTTATCAGGTATTTGACAGTTTCAATATGACCCTCCGCTGCCGCTAGATGCAGTGCTGTTCGATCGTCGTAGTCACTTGCGTGGACTGGAACACCTCTGGCAACAAGCTGTCTGATGCCTCGGATATTATTTTCTGAAGCAGCCCAGAGTAACTCAATTACAGATAGTTCGTCTTCAATTTTCACAGAGTTGTCAACTTTTTGGTCGTCTTTGTGTGTGATGTGTACTGGGAGTGATAGACCTGTTTTGATTTCTTTTAATAAATTTATAATATCTTGGTGTTTTCCTACTATTGCGTCAGCGATAGGATAGCCACCCCAGCGATCAGGTCTTGGTTTCACGTCATTATCGAGAAGGAACTTAACAATTTCGGTATGACCCTCTGCAGCCGCTAGATGGAGTGGTGTTCTACCGTCATAGTCCCCAGCTTCGAGATCTCGTTGTTCGCTCAGTAATCGTTGTAGGGTGCGTATGTCTCCAATACTTGACGCCCAAATCGATTCCGAGCAGCTCGATGCGCGCCATCTTGATATGGGCACTCTCGGATCGAGTCGCTCTGTGCTTGTCATCAGACCATCAAATAGGTGTAAGAGATATTTGGAAGTTAACTTTTGGGCCATGGCTATACCGCGGACGCTATTGCCGTGTGGATCTAATCGTGGTGAGAATATACATATGCCCATTAGTTGTGGAACAACTAGGAATACGCCTCCACCAACGCCACTTTTCGCAGGTAGGCCAATTTCTTGGAAAAATTTGCCACTACCATTGTACATGCCACACATCTGAATGACTGGTAGGCATTTTCGAACAGTTTCTTGGCTAAGGACGCGTTCTTGTGTGACGGGGCAAACCCCGCCATTAGCGAGTGTTGCAGCAGCCATTGCAACATCAGTGGCTTTCATCTCAATAGAACAGATACTAAAATAAAGCTTGAGTGCCTTGATTACAGCATTTTCAATATAGAACTCAAACTCATCTGGTTTTTCAGGATAGATATCATCAGGGCAGATTGATTTTTTATGTGGAAGGTTTCCAGTTGCCATCAATAAGTAACCAAGCGCTAAATTATTATAGCCCTTGAAATTCTCTTGTCTGGCCATCTCTTTATTGAAGCGTGGTAAGTCGATATTTGATGATCCGTCCTGCTTCCATCCAATTAACTTCCCAAACTGTTCCCTGACAAAGTTTAGTCGCTCGTTATCTCTAAGCTGATCTTTGATTAACCCTGCGGTCATGATTGCACCAGCATTGATCATAGGGTTAAAGGGCACGTTGCTGGAATTGTCATCTATTCCTGCATCTTTTTCTTGTTTTAAAAGTGATAAATCATCAAAAAACCTTCCCGATGGCTCTTGCCCCACGTGTCTATGGACTTCTTCAATGCCAAGCTGTTCGATTGCAATACAGTAGTTGAATGGTTTGCACATTGATTGAATTGAGAAATCAACATCAGCTTGACCTTTTTTGTAAACCTGACCATCTTTTGTGATGATGGCAATACCAAATTGGTCTGGATCCACTTCTGCAAGTGGTGGGATGTAGGATGCAAGCTCTCCATTGATCTTGCTTTTGACATCGTCATAAATTTGATCAACTCTAGTGCTAAAGTCTTTGAAGTCGGGGATAGCAAGTTCTCCTCGCAATGCTTTTTCAACAAATAACTCTGATTTTTGTATGATTTTAGTAAACATCTGTATGGATAGTTGGTCATGATTGTTGAGTTCATGAAAAAGCTCTTTTAGTCTATAGTCATCTGGTTGTAAGCCTGAACTCATTAAAGTCTCTTTCAAACTATTGGCACTAATATGTGAAAAACTGTCATCACAAAGTGAGTAAAATAAGTTTTCTTCTCGGCTACGTGTTGCTGATGAATGAATCTTGTTGTGGGTAATGTTTTTCTTTCTCATTATTAGGATTACTATTATTTTCTTATTTGCTTTATAGCTTAGAATTGTTCACTTGTCATAAATTTTTGGTGAAGACCATGTATTTTAACCTGGGCGATATTTGTTCTTGTGCTTGATTTTCATTGTCTACCTGCTTATCGGTAATCCGATATTTAAGTGATTTTTTATTTTTGTCTGTATATTTCCATGACAAATTATTATTTTTGGTCTATACGGTTTGTAGTCATTAAATATAAGGATTAGAAATGTCAAAAATGAGAACTTATGAGTATGTTTGGCTTGATGGCTATAAGCCGGAACCGAATTTAAGAAGTAAAATAAAAGCCACTGCAGAAGAAACTACCCCGGATTGGTCGTTTGATGGATCGTCGACACAACAAGCTGGAACCGGTGATTCTGATTGTCTTTTATTGCCTGTACAAAGCTATGAGAATCCAACAGAGCCTGATTATATCGTTCTGTGCCAGGTTCATGGTGCTGATCATAAGGTTCATCCAACAAATACGCGTGCTGCTGCAGCCGAAATTGTTACAGACGAGTGGTGGTTTGGTTTTGAACAGGAGTATTATTTGACGCATCCTGATGGTACGATTTTAGGCTGGGAGCACGGTGATCCACGACCACAAGGAGAGTACTATTGTGGTGTTGGCGCCAGTAATATTGCAGGAAGAGAAATATCTGAGGCACATTTATTAGCGTGCTTAGAGGCTGGTATTGAAATTACAGGGACTAATGCTGAGGTTGGCTTAGGTCAATGGGAGTATCAATGTTTTGGCAAAGGTATTAAGGCTGCTGACGATCTATGGGTCAGTCGCTACATTCTGAATAAAATTGCTGAAGAGCATGGTGTATGCGTTAATTATCATCCAAAGCCGAAAAAAGGCGATTGGAATGGGTCAGGCATGCACACAAATTTCTCCAATGACGTCATGCGTACTAAAGGTGATAAAGCATTATTTGATGAAATTTGTGGCAAACTTGAAAAATGTCATGATGAGGCTATCGCGGCTTATGGTTCGGATAATGATATGCGTTTAACTGGTAGTCATGAAACACAAGTGATCACAAAGTTTTCTCATGGTGTTAGTGATCGAGGTGCCAGTATCCGTATTCCTGTCTACACGGTTGAGCATGGATGGAAGGGTTATTTAGAAGATCGACGCCCTTCATCAAATGCAGATCCATATTTAATTGTGGCGCATATTGTGGGTGCCTTAAAATAGTTTTTTTCATAAAATGAGACTTTACAGGGTTCTAGCATTTTGTTAATTTATTATTAACTCAATGTTAGGACCTTTGTTATGCATATTATTTTTAACCGTTGTCTACTCACTTCTGCACTTATGGCCTTGCTAATCAGTCAGGATGCCGTTGCAGCCACAAAAAAGCGTGTTCCCGTCACTGCAAATGTCGCTTTAACGACTGACTATATATGGCGTGGCTTAACGCAGACAAGCCGTAATCCTGCTATATCTGGTGGATTTGACTATGCACACGAATCAGGATTTTATGCTGGGACGTGGGCTTCGAATGTAGAATTTGGTAATAACGATAATGCGGAGTCGCAAGAGCTAGAAGGCTATTTTGGGTACACCCATAAGATTAACGATTCTCTCGGGGTTACCCTTGGGTATATTTATTATGACTATCCCGGCGCAAAAGCTTCCAATAATTATGACTTTCAAGAGGGGGTGCTGTCAGCAACGTACACGCAATCTGATATGAGCGTGACAGTGGGTGTCAATTACTCAGACAATTTCTGGGGTGGTTCTGGTGATGCGACTTTTGTCAATGGGTCGGTATCATACAACGTAGATGATCATTGGTCGGTTTCAGGTAGCCTGGGTCGCCAATCCATTGACAATAATGCTGCTTTTGGCGCAGCAGACTATAATGTTGGAACGGTTTCAGTTACCTATGCTTTTGACGATGTGTTGTCAGCTACTGCAGGCCTGAGTAAAACAGACCTGAGTGGCGAGTCAGGTGATACTAATTATCTTTTGACAATTTCAGCAAGTATTTAGTGATTGCGGCAGCGATTATGGACTATAAGTTTGTGCGCTCGACAAGAGCGTACGTCTTACGGTCCAAGCTCGCGAACGCTATGAGAATATTTTTAATTTCCAGTCTAAGGTTTCCTATGTATAGATCGCACAAGTTTTTTCTGAATTCAGTTTTGTTAGCTGGGCTTTTTAGTTGTGCTACTGCAACAACAAAACGGTTACCTTTCACAGGTAATGTCGCCTACTCGAGTAACTACCTATCCCGTGGAATCACGCAATCGAACGATAATTTTTCTTTACAGGGTGGTTTTGATTATGCACATGAATCTGGCTTCTATCTCGGAACCTGGGCAGCTGGTGTCGAGTTTAGAGGTACTAATACAGGGGATCTTCCAGCCGCTTACCAGGAATTAGATGGCTATGGTGGATATAAAGGTGTGTTGGGTACCGGCCTTGGTTATGATCTTGGATTTATTCACTATGCCTACCCAGGCGCAAATAGCAGTCTTAACTACGACTTTAATGAAGTTTATATTTCTCTTGGGTATCGTTTTGGTACTGTGGACGTTGGTTTGGGCGTCAAATATTCAAATGACTATTGGGGCGGCACTGGAAACGCAACTTACACTCATGCAAAAGCTGATTATAAGCTCGATACCAATTGGTCCGTATCTTTAAGTGCAGGTCATCAAACGATCGAAGATAATGTTGGCTGGGGGCATGAAGATCACACCGTTGTTGGCGCTAGTGGTCATTACGCTTTAGCTGATTATTGCACCGCAACTGTGGGTTGGAGTAAAGCTAATCTAACTGGTGACCTAGGTGATCACAAAATTTATGCCGTATTAGGCATGCGCTTTTAGACTTTCATATGTTAGCGTGTAGCTAGAGTCTTGTGCAAGCGTAATCTCATGAATACACCACAGCAACCATATTATCTCATTTCTGTTATAATCAATTAAAGCGCATGCCAATAAGTGAGAGGCGGTGGTGTCACTGATGTTTCCTTATGATGCTTCTGATTTTGACCATTGGGACAGATGATTATACTGTTAGTACACTTAGCTTTTCCTATGTGCTCGATGATAGGCTGACTGCCAGTGCTTTTGTTAGTAAGACTAATCATCCTGGTAATCTTGGAGAAGTTAAATTCATTCATGGATTGAAAGCGAGTATTTAGAGTCCGCGACAACGATTATGGACTATAAGGTTGAGCGTTTCACCAGAGTGCCTACCTAATTATGAACTAGAGCTGAGTCGACCAGATAAAAATATGACTTTACTCCTCTTGTGGTGGTGAATTGTGCTTTTCAGATTCTATTGTTTTTTTCTTAACAGCATCGCCCATCAGTATTTTCTGGTGACGCTCATGTCGATGGTATGGCTCTTTGGTTAATCTGTTCTGTGTTCGCTCAACGATAGTATTAAGATCGAATCTGATTATTAAGACTATTTTTATTGATTTTTTGTCTTTATTGAGCTTATTCTTCGGAAATGATAAAATACAAAAAACACATATTACAATTATTTGCTCTATGTTTAATGATTTAAAAAATGGCTTTGTGAACCCCGAAGTGTTTACAAAGACAATCATTCAGGAAACGTTATTTGGACGTAGTATTGAGCACCGAGTACCATCTTATTTGCTCATGGATATTCAAGAAATTGCTCGACATGAATCAGATATGCCGCCTGAAAGCCGGCGATGGTTTCTTGGTCAGCTTGCATTGGATCATTTGGTGTCTTTGCTGTTTTCTGGTGACGCATCTGATTCTGACTATTTGTTTTTTCACGATCGCTACATCAAACTTTGTACCTTATTTTTCCGTGAGATATTAGCTGGTACGTGCGATCGTGCATTTTCGCATTGTTCACTGCAGCTTTCGGGTTTGGTTGAGCAACATTTTGACCGTTATTTTAAGAATATGCCGCTAGCACTGCAGTGGGTCACTCCTAAAATCATTTATCTCCCCGGGGTTGGTTCGGTTTCTGGGTCTGGGGTTAAAAATATTAAAATACCGATCATTAGCTATCTTTCTGCTATGCAATCTTCATCTAAGGCTAGCGGTTGTGCGCATCATTTAGTTCGGGTGGATCTTGCCAAACGTCCATTTTTTGCTTCTACATTCACGGATGATTATGTGAAGAATGCGATGATTGCGCTACAAAGTCAGATTGATAATAGTCAAAGAGATGGTCAGGCAGCGCGCCTCGGCGCGACGTTGCTATTATCAGGTTGCCCAAGTGATGCACTCATGACATGGCTAGGGTTCGTAAAGCAGGACAAAAAATCTCCTGCAGGGACTTTATGTGCTGATATTGATATTGTGTATGCCGTTGATTTTGATGGTAATACTGTTTTTTTGCCAATGAAGCTTGGTCGTCTATCACACCATTTGCCTTATATGGATTTGAATAGGCATGCCCCTGACCTGATGGAAAGGCTATTTCAAGCCCATCAAACAAAAGGCGTCGATTTTGCATTGGAAAATGTGTTGACTGCGGCTGTGAAGCAATATGATCATGCGGGTCATGCGTCAAATTTTGATGTGTGTTTTTGGGCGGCTTTCGATCGTGCGTGTACACAGTCTGCGCAATCTGAGTATCCGACTTCATCTAGTGATTTCCAGGCAAAGAAGAATGATTATATTCATGATTATAACAAGATATTTGCGTTAGCTTCTTGTGAGGCGCATGAAGTTAGAGGTGATGAATTAAAATGTTATCATAGAGATAATACCGGTGATAAAAAATTTATTGATGGAAAAAAAATTGGTCTTGGAAAGAAATTCTCTTCAGAACAGTCTTTTGTAGACTATGTTGATCAAATGCTTGAAAAAATACAAGAGGCGGCATCTTCTCAGTCTGATTCATCTTGCGCGAGACTCAGTTGGGCGGCTATTGATTATGATCTTTTTGAGGGTAAATCGTATCATTACAATCAATTTAGGCGGTTGGATTCGTTAACTGAGGCTGATTTAGATGCATATAATCAAGGTGCGCGCTTGTGTCGTTATGATGCTCATATAAAACAAATGAAACGCCATGAGTTTTCGAATATTGTCCGTCGTTGTTCCGATGACGTGCACATGCGCTCAGCAGTTACTAACAGCAAAAAACATGGTGAATTAGTTTCGCTGCTCATTCGTTATTATTTGTTTAATGTTTGTTTGGTGTATTCCCAATTTGAGGTTACTGAAAGCATCATTACTGAAATTGATGATTTCATGGAGCGGTTGTTAGTGGCCTCTGGTCCAGATCGTGCCTATGTGTTGGATCATTTGTATTCATTTATTAATGATATCAACCTTTCTCGTAAGCGCTCCACTGTTCGTGTTGTCAATGAAAAAAAGCCTGAATCAGATATTCATGCATTGCTTGACGAGCTATTTCATCAAAATATTCATGATTGTAATCGACAGGTATTTGATAAAGACATTTTTTTGAAAGTAGCTGAGCAAATGAGGGATTATTTCAAAGAAAATAAAAATCGTGTTTCTTCGATTGCGCTTCGGTCAATGGCTGAGACGCGTGGTGCAAGTGTGCATATTACTGATTTATACCAGCGCTTATTAGATGTGTCATTATTTACAGATACAGGGCCCTCATTGAGAATATTGGGCCCACAATCTCAAGGGTTTGATTGGATGGGGTCGTCTTTAACTGCGGGAGAACAACAGCAGTTTGCGTCTTTGATTGATCAATTGTCTGTTAATTCAGTATCGTCTTATGCTTCACTGTATTATTTTCATGTGACTTGGCAATATGAAAATACTGTCAAATGTATTTATGTTGTGCTTAATGATGATTCGGTACGTATTGATTTTGAGCTTTCTGGTTCTGGTGAGCGGTGTACGCACTCTGAGTTAGCGCACGGCCAGCCGGTACGTACAGCAGGTGAAATGATTTTTGTGAAATTGAACAATCAATGGCTGCTCGAAAAAGTTAATAATGGCTCTGGGCATTACAAACCCTGTCCATCAAGTATTGGTGTGATGGCGTCACTGATTGCTAAGCGCTTACATCGATCTATTGACGCAAGTAAAACACGCTATTGTAATGTGCTGGGTGAATATGCGCCTGTTTATTTTTCGGGGCATACGCATCAAGGTCTGCTAGATAAAAATGCCGGTGTGGCCGATGAGAAAGATGATGATAGTGCTTCGTGTTTATCAATCGGTTTGTTTGCACAATCTGAAAGTAGCCCAGGCTCTCTCAGTCCATCTGTGTAGTTTTTTTTAGAAAGGTGGTTTTCTATGATTGGTGCTAGCGTTTTTTTGCATGGTGGCGTGCAGTATGCCTGTTTCTCATGTTTTGCTGATCATTATGCATGTGGGGTTTTTCTATGCGCCAATTGAGTGTATCCGCACTGCGTGAACGATTACTGCAATACAAGCTTGTTCAGGGTCCTCTGGCTGGTGTGAGTAGTGTGCCTTTTCGTGATTTGATTTGGCGATTTAGTCAGCCTGCCTGGGTGTATAGTGAGATGATTTCTTGTCAAACGATATTATCAGGCTCCTTAGAGATTAGGCACCGCTATTGTCAAACCAGTGCAACAGAAGGACCGCTGGTTATGCAGATTGCGGCTAGTGATGCAGACACCTGTGCACGCGCTTGTGTCGTTTTGAATCAGTTGGATATTTCTATGATTGATTTGAATGTGGGTTGTCCGGTAAAGAAAATTCGTAAGCGTGGACAGGGCTCGAAACTGTTGTCGGACCCTGAGCGATTGCGTGCTGTTTTGCAGGCATTGCGGGACCATAGTCGACATCCGATTAGTGTGAAAATCCGTGTCGATGGTCATAGTTCGGATGCGTATAACGCACAAGTCCTATCCGTCGTCAATGCAGTGGGGCCAGATTTTCTTGTGGTACATGGTCGACATTATCAAGATGGCTATGATGTGCCGTGCCATTTGTCACAGATTGCTTTTTTTGCACAACATGCCACTATGCCTGTGATTGGCAATGGCGATGTCTGTGATGCAGCCTCTGCGCAGGCTATGTTAGCGACTGGCTGTGTAGGTGCGATGATTGCCCGTGCTTCAGTAGGGGCGCCATGGCTGATTGGTCAAATCCAACAGGCCATGCAGCTGGTGACTGGGGCACAGACACTGGATACTCAGCAAAGTTATGCCATTTTTTGTGAACATATGGCGGGCTTGAGTCATATGCTTGGATCTGAGCGTCATGCGCTGAACCATGCCCGTGGGTTGATCAAATATTATGCAAAGCGCAACCACTACAGCAAAGCGCTTATCGCGCGTGTACACATGGCAGACTGTTTAGCGGATCTTAACTATGCAGATATTGCTATTTAATGCTAGCGTGCTTATTTGTGGATTAAAACCTTAGTGTGGTTTTGCTGCCATATACGTTGCGTGCCAATCAACATTATGGCATGTAGGTTTGCTGGTGCTCAGTAAGGCCGCTAGATCATGCGGCTCCTAGGCTAGTATATGTGGGTTTTAGGTGACATTATCGGTTTTTTTTGTTAAAATATTAGTAAAAACAATGATGACATATGTTTGGGCCTCTTGCTTGGGATTATCGCGCCGGTCTTCGTTTGACTTACAACGGCGAGCATTATTATTACACGCGTGCTTATTTTATGCAGCAGTTGCATTTATGGATGGATGAGGTTTTTGCTAAAATTAAGCATTCATCGAAGCCAGCTTCAAAATATCCAAAGTCGCTTTATGCATTCTTGGAGGCTGCTGCTACCCTGAAGACTCCACAGGAGGCGGATGAGAAAATCTTTGTGATTGGTAAGCGCAAAATTTATTGTGCTTATCGTGATAACTGCTATATGCGTGATGAGCGTTTAGCTGAAAAGTTCAAAGGACGATTTTCTGAAGATGGCCCAAGCTACAAGCAAATGGCTAATTTTATTGCGAGTCCACGTACAGTAGCTTCTGATAGCATGCTTGCGAAGTCCATGATTGCGTTATTATCTGGATCGACTGATTATGTCGAAGGTTGTCCTGTGCTTCCGGTACTTATGGCCACCTTGTTTATTGCTGAGCCGGCTCGCAATCCAGCTGCTTTTTTACCCAGTGTGTTATTGCTTGATTTGATAGGTCGTCGTGCGCAAACATGTACCAGTGGTTCGTATAATTTGATGAATAGTTTGACACAAGAGTCAATGCTAAAACAATACAATCGTACTTGTGGTGTTTCTGATCTAATCGTATTAAAAGTCATTACTTTACTTCATTTGATGTATCGTTGTGGTTTGGTATGGGATGCGTTTTATGCACAGTGTGCGCAGCACTTTTCTGTAGATGCTGATGCTGTGCATGGCATTGTTGAGGCTTATCTTTCTGGTCGACTTAAGGTAAACCCTGCTCAACATCGGTCAAGCTTGCAGTTGGATGAAGAGACTTTGTGTGCTGTCAGTATGTTTTATCAGTATGAGATTCGACATAATCATTTTATACTTGATGATTTCTTGACTGCTTGCCAAGCGCAATGGTCATTGAGCCTGGATCAGGTATGCCTGATTTTAGCATTTGAGTTACTCGGTGCACCGTCTTCCTTTGACTATTTCTCAGGGCTGATGGCTACGTTTCAAGGTGTTGATTTTTCAAGACGTGATCTGGATCGTCAACGTGCTGTACGCGATGCAGGCGGCGATGCGAAGATGCCAATTCGTGATCCTGATTTGTATAATTGTCATAAAACGCATAATGGTCAAGTAGATGATGATGAACGTGAGGTTCATTGTGAACCTTTGAATGATTTTGATGGGCCGATTGTGGATGCGGATGGGTATATACGTGTTGAGCAACAAAGAAATCATAACCATGAATCTTTGAATGCAAACGGTTCGACGCCAGTTGTGGATGTTTCAGTATCAAGCTTGTCTCAACAAACTCAAAAGCTACCGTATTTAGATCCTAGCGATGCCCTTATGCGTCTTGCTGGATGGTGGCCTATGACACATCGTTTCTCGTTTTCTGAATTGCATAAGTCTAGAAAGCTTCGTAGAATTATAGGTTTGTCTGTTGGCCATGCCGTAGCTTATACAAGAGATACAGATAAAGAAAAAAGACGTGTGCGGTTTATGAAGAGTATTGAGTCGCACGCTGATGTGAAAAGTTTTAGTATTTTTAGTGATTGGTTGTACGATAGGGGTATGGGTATGCCACTGCATATCAGTTATCTTTCTCAGTTGCAGCATAAGGTGGTATTTAATGCGGATGCTTCTGTTTTGCGTAACTTGTTTCATTTGTTGTTGAATACCGATTATATTACTGAGCAAAGAAAAGTGCCTATCTTTTCTTTAGATATGCCTCATGTGTTCACTGAGTATGGGTTTCTGAATCATGATCATGCCTTATTTTCTTCTATGCTAGATAAGGCACGTGAGCCGGTTATTGCAGATGTTTCACTTGGGAGTGATGTGTGGGACAGCAGCGAGGATGAACGGTCTGATCAGTTGGATGACAGTGGTGACAGTGTCGATGAGCAATGTGATCAGTTGGATGCGCATGGTGATGTTGCAGATGAGTTGTCTGATCAGTTGCATGAAAGTGATGGTAGTGTGGATGCTTTGTTGGCTCAGTTGGATGAAAGCGATTTAACTGATGATGAGTCTGAGGAAGTATGGCGAACCACGACTCGTGATGATTGTGAACGTACCGCTCCTTTGGATAGCTTTTCGTCTTCTGGCTCGCTTAGGTCAGAGATTGACAGCGGTTCTGCAGAATACTTGCCTAGTCATAACGTAGATCTTCGTGTTGCGAATTGTTCTCCAGATGGGACTACCGATGGTGAGTCTTCGATGTCGAGTTCTTCTAGAGAATCTCCCTCTAGTCTTTTTAAAATTTTAAAGCGTCCACCTCTGTCAGAGCGAGTCTCTGGAGGAAAAATAACAAGTCAGTGTGGTCATGTCCCTGGGTCTTTATCTGCATTTGATCAGCGCTTGTTTGCGCCTTCAGCACCGATAAACCCTAAAAACGATGAGAAGGACACGGGCAAGCTTACTTCATCTTTGGGTGCTGAGAAGAAGTCTTATGCTGACATACTTCGGGGTCGATAAATCAGTAAGTCGTTTTTGAGCGTGGTTATTTTCTGTTAGTTGTTTGCCCTGTGAGCGTGCTGTTTGAGGGTAGGTGACTGGATGGTTGTCGCGTTGGGCTTTGTTTAAATAACCCAAATATTGACCATCAAGTATGTTCTACATGATATGAATATTGCCAGATATTATTCGGTGTTAGTCAATAATCAAGACGGGTTGTTGTTGCTAGATGACGCGCTTGGTCAGAGCTTTTCCCATAGCTCGCATCAATATTATCTATATCGGTAATAGCTGGTTTAGCACAGCTATGTTGGCAAGCTCGTTTTGAATACATTGAAAATCGATCTACCCATGGCCGGTCACGTTGGAATCCATTTGTCTTGAGGTCATCATTAATTGTTTTATCCAAAGAACTGTTGTCATCAAATATATACGTGTTATTTTCGGTTTTTTGGGTTGGGAGTCCGATATAGTGATGCTTGCAGCTGGTCACTTCATTAAAAGCACCATCCGTAAGTAGCTGTTTTGGGACATACCAGCGATGAATGTTTTTTGTAGCTTGACTAGGTAGCTCTGTTCCTACCCACGTGATGGTTACATGCTCTGGTGGTCGGTAGTTTTTGACTAGCTCAATTCCCTCGCGGCCTGCTACCAATAGCGCAAAGTTATCGTGTGCGCCTGATATTTTTTTAGTTATCTGTTTAAAGTCAATAAAATTATAGGTATGGCTGAAAAATTCACCGTGATGATTAATTGCAGCCTTTATGGGTGTTCCATAAAAGCAGGATTGCGTAAAGTAGCTGATATAACCATTACGGATGACCGTAAGGGCGTTGTATTCTTCAGGGTATTGATTCTGATCACCGACGAAGGTAATGCAGTTTGTAATCGTCATAATAGAGCCTTATCTTTGGGTGTTGAGTTTCTGTCAAGTAACAGAACAAGGAGTTAGAACAAGAAATTAAAACATAGTATCGATTCATATCTACACTATTCCATAATTATCTGTATTGCAAGAAAGTTTTAAATCGAATCTCCTGAGCTAACGTAAGGCTCCGTTTCTGAGCATATGAGTGTTTTTTTGTCATCTTATCTATTTTCTGGACGAACCTTTTGGGGGTGAATTATCTGCTTCTCTTGATTTAGATCTTGTGCTCCAGAAGCTCCAATTGGTCCAGCTGTTGCTATTCATAGTTTGGCGCTTTAATTGGTTTTCAAGTGTTGTACATGCTTGGATGATGCGTTGATTGTGCTGATGTTTTTAGATTGATTGCACGCACACTAAGATGTTCAAGGATTTCGGGTAAAGCCACTTGACCATCTTCAGTGGTTGTAATTTTGCACCAGTCGTATGTGTTTCTGAGCCTTTGATACGCAGGCATAAAGTCATCTTCTGCAATATGCAGTAGACAAGATGGTTGTGTGGACTGTTGTATTTGGTAGCCCAGCATTTGACAGCGTTGTTGCATGCCTTGCCAACAACTGGCACTGTTTCCTGTTGCTGCTATTTTAGCTGAATCGATTTGTGTACCGGATTTTAATGATACATCGAAAAGGTTGTCAAATCTAATCTCGTTAATATATAGGAGCTATTGACGCATTGTCAATGGTTGTCATTTATCTGGTGAATGGCTACTAGAATTTATTTTTATACTTTGGGGGTTGGGTGAAAATTTTTCTCAAGGCGAAAGATTTTTTGTGTTTAAGTAACTTGTGGGGCATTTTTTGGTCATTGATTGATGAGTACGATACGATAGCGTGCATGTCCTGAACGAAGATGATTGAGGGCGTCATTAATTTCTGTCATCGGAAAGGTTTCAATTGTTGGTCTAATGTCATGTCGATGCGCGAAATCCAGCATGGCTTTGATGTTTTCTGGACTGCCAACTGGTGATCCAGATATCTGTTTTTGACCCATGATTAACTGAAAGGCATTGACTGGAATTGGTTCAACCACACCGCCGACAATATGTAAACGGCCTTTGGGTTTTAGCTTATCGATATAGAGTGCCCAATTCAATGAGACATTGACCGTTGATAGAATCAAATCGTATCGATTTGTATCATTTGTTATTTTTTCTTCATCGTTTGAATCAATGATTTGACTGGCTCCATGCGCCTGCGCGAACCTTTTTTTATCTGGGTGTGAACTGAACACGGTCACGTCGCAGCCCCAGGCTTTCAAAAATAATAGTGCAATATGCCCTAATCCCCCTAGTCCAATAATTGCGACATGGTCTGTGGGTTTGATGTCAAATTGAATCAACGGATTGAATACGGTGATACCGCCACATAACAAGGGTGCAGCTGATGCTTTGTCCATGTTTTTAGGTAATGGGATGACGCTGGTTGCTTGTGCGCGCACGTAATCGGCGAATCCGCCGTGGTGTCCAGCAATTGTTGGTTGTGGTTGTTCACATAAGTTGTGATCCCCGTGATTACATTGGTGGCATTGCTCACAATAGCCAGAATGCCATCCAAGACCTACGGTTTGTCCTAAGGTCAGAGTGCGCACGTTTTTCCCTATTGCATGTACGCTGCCAACGACTTCATGTCCAGCTACAATTGGGTAGCTACTCATCCCCCAGGCGTTGTCAATCATACTGAGGTCGCTATGGCAAATGCCGCAGTATTCAACTTGAATTTCTACTTCATCATCGGCGAGTTGTCCAGGGTGGTACACGTACGGTTTTAGCTTTTGTCCTGCTTTATGGCTAGCATATGCGTTGATCATCATCGTATCTAATAATTATCTATGGATACAGTATAGTCTCTTTTTTTATTTTTTGCCTATTATTATGTCTTTAGTGACCATGTTTCGTTTTATTTTCTCTTGCATATGAATATCGTTGTATTGCGCATTGTCGTGAATGCAAGTCAGTGATTAGTGTCGATTCCTCGGTGGTTTTATCGTATAAAATAAGCGAGACAATGGGACTTGGTCTATACACTATTTGATTAATGACGGACTATCTGAATGCCAACTCAAAAACAGACAAAGCCAATTGATAGCGGTAAAGATTCTGAAAAGCTAGATAATCTTTTGCATATTTATCATATGTTGGGCCGTGACTCTGTTTCAGAGGATTCCCCCAAGACCCATGTACTGTCTTATGGTCCACACCGTCTGGCGCTTAGAGATACGTATCCAAATCTGTATGCGTGTTATATGGATGATGTTGATCGACGCCGTGATTTATTTGAGTTGATTTATCCTATGCAGACTTCTTTCATTCAACGTTCGTCTTTTTACGAAGACCCACATGCGTTAATAGCACTAGATATGGGTATTGTACGGACTGATTCTTCTAAGACGACAGGAGAATCGCAGTCGTCATCCTCGCTATCTGAGTCTCGTACACTTGACGAGCACTCGATCAAGCATGCGGTGGATTCAGCGTTTTTACAAGAGCAGATTCGTTTGTTGTGGCTTGATCATGGGTCACATTATCTACAGGATAAATATTCTGAGAGTGGCCATGAGATCCAGGCTTTGCAGAACTTAATGATGACAGAGTCGATGATTGCCCAAAGTCGTCAAGACTCTGATGATGAACGTATAAAGTTATCTGGAGATATGGTTAAGTTAGATCAAAATATTCGTGATGATGAACGTCAGGTTGCACGTATCAGGCATGATATTGATCGGCGAGAGCCGGTTGCAAATGGTATTTCTGATCTTGCGGAGCAAAGGTTGGTATTATCAGCTGAAGAACGTGCACGCTATGATGCTGACCTCAATAAATGGGCCACTACGCTTGATCAGCTTGATCAACGTCATCGCCTTGAGCAAAGCATACAGGCCCTCACGATAGATTGTGCATTTGCTGATGATATCATGGCTTTGATTAATCAGTGTTCATCACCGCTAGACCAGTGCTTTATGTTGCGACGTCTCGTCCAAGATGGTGACTTTTTTAGTGTGCAAAAAGCGCCGGAGCTGGTCAAAGCCATTGACGATGCTATTGCTCGATTGAAAGATACGGTGAGACGTGTATGGGATGATGCACCACAAACAGCCAAACAACTTCGCGAAAGAAATCGTTTACAAAGGTTGTCTCCTAAATCAGATGACCTTGAAATTATCCGTATTGAAGCAGAAGCGAAGATTTCTATGCGTCACAAATATCCTCAATCCATTCTAAAGCAAAGTCGCGATGCGTTACTTTCGGATGAGTATTTTGGTTTATCGCTATTATCGACTGCGGTAGATAATCTTAAGCTACATCGAGACAACATGCACAAAAAGATTCATGGTCAAACGTGGGCTGACTTTTTGCCTGAACTTCCGCACCAAGATGATTATATTGATTATGATTCTAAAGTTCTTCGGTTACAATCGATCCAGAGTGATCTGAATAAGGAGTCTAGGCAGTTACAACAACAGTTGGATATGGTTGAGAAAAGATTAGTGATCGATAGAGATAGACGTCGACAGTTGATGCATGCTATGAAAGTACTTGATGAACGCATCAAAGAGCAAGATCGAGATGATCAGCGTTGGCTGGAGGCCAACCGTCATCTCATTACTGATGCAAAGGATCAGATGAGGACGATTGAAGATTTGCGAGATAACCTGCGTTCGGATTTGGCACTATTTGAGGGATTGGATGATCAAGATTTGTTGGCAAGAGACTTTTGTGAAACGATGAAAAAAATCGATTGGTATTTTACGCCAGAGCGAATTGGCTTTCTTGCAAATTATTGTTTTCAATCTGATATTACTGTTGAGATTGATGGGCAAAAGGGGGCATCGCATGATGACTGTCTACGAGCGATTATTGCTGAAGTGCGTAATCAAGTTGACAAGGAGTCAATAAACGATACTGTTTTTATAACTTCAGTTGAAAAAGCTTATTTGATGACTTTGTTGCAGCGTCAATTATCTCACCGGAAAATCAAATTTTCTCAAACAACTGAGCATCAACACATCTTAAATGATATCGTCTTGACTATGGCTCGATATATTCCTAAGCATACGACTGTAGTGGTGGATAATGTGAAGGCGATTATTTCACATGTTCAAGATGTCGAGTCATTACATAAGGCTGTTCTTGAATATGATAAAAATGCGCAATTGGGATCGACTAAGTTACCCAAAAAGAGACGATTGTCTTCGCGAGTGCGTAAATTGATCGGTCAATCTCCTCTGAAAACAGAGGTCAGGTTAGAAGACGCCTCGAACCAGGGGAAAGGTCAACTGCGTGACACACTTTCACGTCCAGGTAAACGATAAAAACCGCATATTGATTGATTACACTGGATGTGCATGGGTAAATGAGTGATGCTGCGATGATTGACTCTCATTCATGATTTGAATGAGTTCAGTGCACTCAGGAGGGATCTGACTTTCTAAAGTGTCACTGGGTAATGCTTGGGTAATGATTGCTTCTTGTTGGTATCGACTTGGTTGATACAGCATGGTGTTTTCAATGCGGTTATTTGGTTGATCGTTTGCCGCCACGTCATGGATGAATGCTGTGATGTTCCGTCGACAGTAACTAACAGTTTGATGGCATAGTGCTACGGTTAATATCATGGCAAGAATACTGATTAATATGTAAAATATACTGATTAAAACGAGTCCTTCTGTTGTCATTTTAATGCAAACTGTTTTTTTTTAGGATAGTTTATTTTTGTCGCTCAGTCAAATGGGCCATCAATTGCAGCGCTGACTGGTGCTGGGAACGGACGATCCGAATTATTATTGACTCAAGATAAAATGAATCTTTTTTAGAGGTCATCATTTCTGGCTTTCTAGAAGCATATGAGGCACTGTTAATGCAAAAAGAAGGATAAATAATGTTCTAAATTCAATAAGTTTTTCGATTGAGATCGGTCTGTATTGGCTCAATGATTGATGGGTGATGGCTGTGAGGAACATGCAGCACACGATTGTTATGATCAACGGATAGATGTGTTGTTTCTTCATAAGTTTTGACTCAGTAATCCTGCGTATATGTCGCATACTATGCAGACTGCAAAAATATATGGTGAAGAAATACAATGGATCGAGCAGATATCCAATAAGTGTTAGTGCGGCAAATTCAAATGCGATCCAGGGTTGTTGATTAAGCTGATAGGTTGCAATGATCATTGCGCTGAACAAACTTATCATAAACAATGGGTGCAGAAATATTACGGTAGACTGACCAAAAGTTAATAGACTAAATAGTTGATAACAGCTAGTGGGCTGTGCTAGGCATGGTATGCTGAGCAACCCCATGCCAAGTATAAAGCCATGTATTTTATTGTCTTTTTTCCAGTCTTGCCCAAAATGAACCCCTGAAATTAAAAGAAAAATGATGAGCGCAAGTGTTGGCTGCATGATCCAGAAGCATATGGCGGCTGAGACCACCAAACAGTAAATAAAAATGGCTAGCCATAATGGCTTTTGAGTCGTTTGGCTGAGCTTTTTCAGACGGATAATGTCTGTAGCGCCGTGTGGTAGGCCTAGGCATAAGTTGCATAAAAAAAGCTGATGCGCATTGGGTGGGGTGAGAAAACCAGAGAAGTGCATGACACTGGCTGTGCATGCGACTATCCAAAACACATAGGCATCATTCTGGCACCAAGTTAAACTAATTACGTTATTGCAATGGTGTTTTTGGTTGATTGAG
>DCKN01000022.1 GCA_002320385.1 Proteobacteria bacterium UBA1673 | reverse complement strand
ATGGCAAAAAGCAGCCGTCTCACGCCCTACAAACAAAAAAAGAACATTAAATAAACTACCATTTAAGCTCTATCGTCAACAAATCGAAAACGCTTTTACGATTATAATGACACCACTCAACGAGCAATTAGATAACTGGAAGAACATGTATTTAATCTTTGGGCTCAAAATACCGTGCACGTGGAACGGCAACTTGACTAAAGCTATTAACGAGCTAAGGCCACGAAGTAGCAACTGTCAAATAGCCAAATATACCCAGAAAACTCTACAAAAAAACACTCACCAAGCAGTGATGATCACCGAATACTGCGAAACCAATGATCCAAAGAAATCCGGTGGAATAGCTGTCGATTATTTCGCATTAATGCCTAATAATACGTACATCAATGTACGTCAGGTATGGAGAGATAAGAATTTCAAAATCAACGACCCGTCCTCCTGGCCAGTGTCGAAACAGGACCTGACTGAAGCGCAGGCAAACCTCAGAAAAATTGAAATACAACCGACAGAGCCACCATGCGCAAGTAACATAAAAAAACGCACTGATCTATCTCCCTCACTGCTAAGCCAAATGAAACAGGCCATGCTTGACGAACAAACAAAAACACTATTTTAACGATTTAATTGATCCAAGTATAAACAAATAACCCATCTGCTATCTCGAAAAATAATCAGCATGACTCATAAGAATTTAGATTTTTATCACCACTATCTACAGCTCAGTCCTAAAGCCAGATGGTCAAAAATTCAACACAATCAAGCAATATCCAACGCTCAAGTATATCAAATCCAACAAGATCACCAAGAAAATACCCTATTAAAAATTTACCCCCATGAACAAGCATTCGAAAATGAACGACTTTTTCTCAACACTTTCAAAGAAAAAATCACGATACCAAAGCTCATACAAGCGATTCCCTCACGTAAAAATATGCTGCCTGCAATCTATATGCAAGTCCTAGCTGGAGACTTATTAAGCAAGGATATGATTAATCCTGAGATTGCATTTACGATTGGCCAAAGTCTAGGCACTATTCACAGTCATGCAACAGCTGGTTATGGCTACCTCAATCAGAAAAACCAGTTGCAGAGCGATGCACAAACCTATATTCAGAATAAATTCAACGAAAGCATCAACGAATGCACAGGCTATCTTCATCCTGAAACCATCGAGGATATCCATCATTACTTCACCAAACATCGCCATAATCTCTTGACAGTCGACGGTCCATGTATGATTCATCGTGACTTCAGGCCTGGAAATATACTCATTGATAATGACAAACTCAGCGGAATCATTGACTGGGCATCTGCTCGATCAGGGTTTGCTGAAGAAGATTGGTATTCAATCGAACAAAATGAATGGCAAAGCATAAAAATACACTGGGACTGTTTTCTTGAAGGTTATCAGAAAATTCGTCCCATCCCACCCTATCAAACCGTGATGCCCATACTTTCCATCTATCGATCCGCAGCCATTCTAGGGTTTTTGATCCAGAGAAATACACACCTCACCACAGACCAAAAATTATTCCAGAAACACAAACGCATCATAGAACATCTCATACAAAAAACACTCAAAGAAGCATAATCTATGCGTGCTCCCTTCATGATCGATTAATCAAACGTATTGAGGGCAAAGTAATAGACGATTAAAACAATACAGTCAGTACATTAATCGGACACAACCACAAAACATGGACTATATAATAACCATAAGAAAACAAAAAGGTAGTCCTATGTTAGACGCAAGCACAGTCTTATTAATTTACGGTATTATTTTACTGGTTATGTCCACCAAGTATCTCAGCGAACCTAAGGAAGTGACCCCCTTAGTCAAAGAAATGCTTTCAAGTCATTTCTCAGTGCTTATTGCTGGATTTCTAGCCTTAGTATTTGGACTTATCACCATGTTCGCATTCATGCCAGCAATGCACAGCAGCAATATGGCACTAATAACCACCATAATTGGTGGATTTTTATCGCTCGTTGGTGTCTTTAGACTATGGTTCACTGATACCTGGTGTAGCATAGTCAAAAAATATTCAAAATCACACTATTTATCGCTCATCATCGGCATTTATTTTTTAATTGGCCTACTGTTCATCATGATGGGTAGTGGAATTATTCCAATTAAATAAGCATGATACAATGAATAAAATACTGATCCAAGACACAACGTTACGGGATGGACTGCAAAGCCCAGGGATATCGGTTGATTTAGAAGGCACGCTGGCTATCGCAAAAGCACTTGAGGATCTCAATGTCGACATTATCGAGGCAGGATTTCCCGCATCGGGGTCTGACGCTTTTCAAAGCGTAAATCAAATCAGTCACACGATAAAGCATGCCACCATCAGAGCCCTCTGTCGTTGTCTTGAAAAAGATATCGATGTGACCGCTGAAGCATTAGCGCCAGCTCGATCATCAAGTCTTTTCCTATTCATCGCAACTTCACCAATACATATGCATCATAAACTAAAAAAATCCGCTGATACGGTTTATGAACAAGCCGTCTCTATGGTGCACTATGCAAGACGGCTCAATGATAACATTGTATTTGCCGCAGAGGATGCAGGAAGAACAAACTTTGACTTTTTATGTCGCATCATCGAAGGTGTCATCAAGGCAGGCGCAACAACCATTACGATACCAGATACAGTAGGTTATCTCTGCCCAAACGAATATAAACAACTCATCGAGCGCTTACGCACAACAATTCCAAATGCTGATCAAGCAATATTTTCAACCCATTGTCATGATGACTTAGGTATGGCAGTCGCAAATACACTTGCAGGTATTGAAGGTGGTGCGAGACAAGTCGAATGTACAATCAATGGCATTGGAGAGCGAGCTGGTAATGCAGCACTTGAGGAAGTTGTAATGGCGCTTAAAACCAGAAAGGATTATTATGGAGTTGAAGTCAATATTAATACGAAAAAACTGTGTAAAACATCAAAAACTGTCAGCCAAATCACAGCTTATCCAACGCCAAAAAACAAAGCGATTGTCGGTAAAAATGCATTTGCACATGAATCTGGCATTCATCAAGACGGCATTTTGAAAAATCCACACACTTATGAAATCATAGATCCAAACGAGGTTGGCTGGGACTATGATAGAATTATCTTAGGCAAACGATCAGGTCTTGCCGGAACCCGACATGTCTTAGAACAGTATGGCATTGATCGATACGACGACCGAATTCATAAAGCTTTCCTAAACGAAATAAAAAATCTACCAGTAAGAAAACTACCGGTTTTACCAGGCACGATTAATCAAATATTAGAAAAAATCAAAAAACGGGGCTAATATTCATACTAGCATTATGAAAAATGCTAAAATATTTTTCTAGCAAGAGATACATATGTTATATTAACATTAAATATTCTATTGAGTTTCAGAATAGTAAATCTCAGCCAGATGAATCGTATGCGCACCAGAAAAAAAAACCTTCCCCCCAGCAGATCATTGGTCAACTGGCCATTATTTCTACTAACCGCTGGGTTCGTGTTACTATTTTGCTTGATCACTGCAACAAACATGCCTCTACTATCGCGCATTGTTGACGCAGGATTTCAGTTTTCAACAAAGTACTTCGGTTTTTTTTGGCAATGCGAACTGTTAATCAATTTCATTATCAGTATGATTATCTGCTTTCTACCTGGAAGCAAGTCCATAATGGGTAAGCTACAAAATCCTGAGTTCTCTATTTTTCAATGGGGATCTATGATCATTTGCACCTTGTTAGCCGGCGGTGGGGTATTCTGGGCGGCGGGTGAGCCCATCTCGCATTTCTTATCACCGCCACCTTTGTTCAACGCTGAGCCAGGCTCAGAAACCGCCATTTCAGTGGCGCTAGCACAGTCATTCTTACACTGGGGCTTTACCGGGTGGGCAATTCTTGGATCAACAGGGGCTATTATTTTGATGTATTACCATTATGAGAAAGGATTGCCGCTTGCCCCGCGAACATTACTATATCCAATATTTGGCAAATATGCCATCAAAGGTCCGATTGGCCTACTTGCCGATGCAGCATCAGTGATTGCGGTACTCGCAGGCACTGTGGGTCCAATTGGCTTCGTTGGTCTACAAGTCAGTTATGGTTTACATGAGTTATTTGGACTACCCGATAGTTTAGCCATACAAGTAGCCACTATTATTTTCCTAGTGTCGTTATACACATTCTCTTCCGTCACAGGGCTTCAGAAAGGCATTCAGTTCTTAAGTCGACTCAATGTAATCTTAGCAGGCCTACTCCTGACATTTATGCTATTAGCGGGCCCAACGTTATTTATTTTTAAAAGCTTCTTCTCAGGACTTTATACCTATCTGACCCATTTTTTCAGTATGGCATTATACCGTGGCAATGCAGGACTGATGAGCGATGACGCCTGGCTAAATTGGTGGACACTATTTTTCTGGGGCTGGTTTATTGGCTATGGACCAATGATGGCCATGTTCATAGCAAAAATTTCAAGAGGTCGGTCAATTCGATCGATCATTATCATGTTAGCCATTATTGCCCCCCTAGTTACAAATTTTTGGTTCACAATACTTGGCGGTTCTGGAATTGCTTTAGAGTTCCATCATCCAGGCAGTATAGCCAATGCATTTCAAGATAATAATCTTCCAGCCGCATTATTGGCCACAACAACAAACTTCCCTTTTGGATTCGTCTTGTCATTATTATTCATTGTTCTTACCAGTATATTTGCTGCAACAACAGGCGCCTCAATGACCTACACGATCTCAGTATCGATGTCAAAGAATGGCAAGACCACAGTGCCTATTCGATTGTTCTGGGGATTAACAATGGGTATTATGGCCATTTCGCTGATCTATGTTGGCGCAGGCAGTATTGATAAGCTGCAGAGCTTTATCGTGATCACCGCAGTGCCAGTATCATTGATTCTCGCACCTGCAATCTGGGATGCAGTTCGAATAACACATATGAAAAGTAAACAAAAAATCACAAAATCAACACGACGAGAATCACTTAATTCATGAGACCAAATCAATACAAACAAAAATCTGCAAAGATTGACTGGCCACTTTTTACTGCCACAAGTGGTTTCATCGTAATTTTTTGCACGCTTGCAGCAATTAACATGCAACTATTATCAAATATAGTGGACAAAGGATTTAACCTAGCACATCGATTTTTTGGGTTATTCTGGCAATGGGAACTTCTGATAAACTTCATCGTCAGTCTTATCATTTGTTGTCTCCCTGGTAGCAGGGCCACACTGGGTAATATAAATAAACCTGAGTTTTCATTTCCACAGTGGACAGCAATGATCATGTGTACTTTATTAGCAGGGGGTGGCGTGTTTTGGGCAGCATGTGAACCGCTTGCACATTTCGTTTCTCCCCCGCCACTTTTTAACCTATCAGGACATAATAGCCAAGTTATCTCTGCCGCATTAGCACAGTCCTATCTCCACTGGGGCTTTTTAGGCTGGGCGATTTTCGGCTCTACGAGTACCATTGTATTTATGTATTATCATTATGAAAAAGGCCTACCACTAGCACCAAGACTATTGCTCTATCCCTTACTAGGCAAAAGAGCAATCCACGGGCTCTGGGGTATTATCGCTGACGCCGCATGTATCATATCTGCTGTCGCAGGGACAGTAGGCGTCATTGGGTTTATTGGCCTCCAAGTCAGCTATGGCTTAAACCTACTATTAAATGTACCTAACAACTTCTCAACACACGCCACAATCGTCACAGTAATTGTCTCATTATATACTTTATCTGCGGTATCTGGTCTTAAAAGAGGCGTTAAAATACTGAGCGAAATCAATATTCTCATGGTCATTTTTCTACTAATCTTCATGCTGATAGCAGGACCAACAACGTTCATATTCAAACATTTTTTGACAGGTCAATCTGTTTATTACAAGTATTTTTTTTCAATGGCTTTATTCAGAGACAATAGTGGCATTTTTGGATCACAAGTTTGGCTGAGTACCTGGACAGTATTTTTTTGGGCATGGTGTATCGGTAACGGACCGGTAATGGCGATGTTTATATCCAAGATTTCTCGGGGTAGATCGATTAGATCCATTATTTTTGTACTCGCCATACTATCCCCTATTGTGACAAACTTTTGGTTTACAATTCTAGGTGGGTCAGGCATCGCTTTTGAGTTACAACATGCAGGTTCAATCTCTACCGTGCTGAATGAGTCCAGTTTTCCTGCCGTTTTATTTGCAATCACGCAGCAATACCCTTTTGGATTTGCCTTATCAATAGCATTTATCGTCTTGACAATAATTTTTGTTGCGACAACTGGCGACTCTATGACCTATATGATATCAGTCACACTATCAATCAACGGTGAAGCATCAACGATAATAAGAGTTTTTTGGGGGCTATCGATGGGACTCATGTCAATCATATTGATTGCTGTAAGCGCAGGCAGTATCGACAAACTTCAAAGCTTTATTGTGATCACCGCAGTACCGGTATCATTAATCCTTGCACCTTCTATCTGGGATGCAGTGCGCATTACACTCAAAAAAGAAAATAGCATAACTAAGAAAAATAAAAAGACCCGCCCACGAAAAATCAAAGCAATCGGATAGTTACCCAAACGTTACTCGAACATCTGCAAGAAAATGATCCTGAGCATACCAACAACAGGCCGTCTGTACTCAACTATTTACTACACCTCATGGTAGTAGAAAGAGGCTCCCTCTCAGCCATTAACTTTTTGTTAGCACAAGGAGCTGCCCCAAAAAATTACATCCGTGAGGAGTACAGCGCCATAGTGACACACACACTGTTCAGACAACACACCACATACCAATTGAAGAAAATATGGAGAGAAATATCCAGTGCGTGCAGACAAAAATTCAGACAAGAGTTCCTAACAAAGCAGAGTTTTTTCGATCGTTTCATTACGGCGGCAAAAGAAGAAAAAAAACCACCTCACCAGAGGGGATCAATCCAAAAGATATTAGGATGCGAGTCGATAGATACGACAGAGACCAAACATTATTCCACATTCTTACTTGTGACAATAGACATGATGTCCTCACCGAAATAAAGAGAAACATAGGTAACGGCACGCATATGAATAAAAAATTATAGCATTGACTATATTTATTTAATATTTTTATGATTTTCGTCAAAAAGTTTTTTTAGATAAGTATCATCTTCTCGCATAGACTGTAGTACCGTTTCAAAGTTGGTTTTGGGTGACCAATCAAGTTTTTTTCTTGCTAAAGTATTAGCATACACACAGTCAACGCTTTGAAACATTTCCCATTTATATTGCTGATAGATATCCTTATAGACTATTTTCTTTTTTTTAAGTATGCCAATAAGATCCCTTCCTGCTTGTTTCATATCGTCTATACATAATGGTGAGGTGGAACTGATAATCAGGTTTTCAAAGCCCAGGTCATCTGCCTTAATGACGGCTTGAGCATGCGCAGTGACCACGTCACGGATATCAACTCTGCGGCAAATGAACTCGTTAACCTTAAGGTTATTTTGATCATACCTTCGCCTTAATTCATGATGTATATCATCTTCTGAGAAAAATCTTGAAGTTTTTAATACGACGATATTTAACCCTGCGTCTTTGTGACACAACCAGCACAGATTTTCTGCAGTTATTTTAGTAACATCATAAATATCTTCGGGGATAGGAATAAGTTTTTCGCTTACCCAGATGGCGTTATGGTGTTTTTTCCTACGCATGTTCTCACCAAAAGTACTGGTCGTACTAGTAAAAACTATTCGTTTGCATGAGTTGTTAACTGCTGCTTCGAGTAATATTCGAGTTCCTGTAATATTTACATGAATAAAATCTTCAGGTTTATGCCATTGCAAATGTGGTTTATGCAGTGCTGCCGTATGTATGAGCGTATCACAGCCTCTAATTGCGTTATCAACAAATGCTACATCTGTAATAGACCCTACCTTGTCCGTCCACGGAGACGCCTTACGATCAATTCCAACCACATCGTGATTATGCTGACGATAATACTGGACCAGTGATCTCCCTAAATACCCTGAACTACCTGTGACTAAAATAGCCATATGCTTGCCTTTTGTTTATTTCAATCTTTGTTTATTATTAGTGAATATATAGCTTAATTTTGAAGATTTATCTGGTTTGTCATTGAGTTTTTATGAAAAATATTAGATTTTAACCAATCAATACAACCACACATCATATACCGAACGCACAAAGTATACAGACCAAAAACCGTAAAAGATCACCTGAAACAACAAAGTTTTTCTCAACGCTTCGTCACAACCGTCAAACAAAAAATTTCGTCTTAACCGAAGGCATCGATCCATATGTTTATATAACACAAGTAATTCTTGCAAGAAAATCTCAACACTTTTACATTGCGCCTAACTTACAGGCCCGACCCAAACCAAAGATATTAATAGGTTAACCTATATTAGTGACAAATACCATCCACGAAAAACAAAACAAAAATCACTTTAAAACATCGACATATACCAAATACAGAAATTTGTGCTGCAGCTATGCTAAAGTACAGACCATGTTGCTGGGCCACATGGAGTACGCTTGAGAAAAATACACAAAACCTATACCAGAGATCGAAGATCCCTTTCCATAAACACAGATTTATACTATGCTTATGCAGCATGATTAGCAATGGTAGGTTTTACATGACAACGCGTACAGAAAAAGACAGTCTTGGCACAATAGAAGTACCCTCTGATAAATATTGGGGCGCACAAACACAACGCTCCATTACCTATTTTTCGATTGGCAATGACCGTATGCCAATCGAACTCATCCATGCCTACGGCATTATTAAAAAAGCAGCCGCAAAAATCAATCATGAACTGGATACATTACCCAAAAATATCAGCGATTTAATCAGTCAAGTAGCAGATGAAATCATCCAAGGGCAACTGGATGATCATTTTCCTTTGTCAGTGTGGATGACCGGTAGTGGGACACAAACCAATATGAACCTCAATGAAGTTATCGCTAATCGATGCGCTGAAATCGCAGGGTCAAAACTTGGAAGCCACGACCCCGTCCACCCAAATGATCATGTCAACAAGTCACAATCAACAAATGATAGTTTCCCCACTGCCATGCATGTGGCGATTGCCATACAAGCCAAAAAGCATCTACTACCAAATATCAAAACACTTCGTAACGGGTTAGACACAAAGGCACAACAATGGCAAGACATCGTCAAAATTGGCCGAACCCATATGCAAGACGCTACCCCACTGACACTTGGGCAAGAGTTCTCAGGCTATGTACACATGCTTGACGAAAGCATCGCACGTGTTCAACACGCACTTGAAGATATCTATCCACTAGCACTCGGGGGAACTGCTGTAGGCACTGGGATCAATGCGCATCCCGATTTTGCAGATTTAGTCGCCAAGAAAATTGCAGAAATCACGAAACTACCCTTCAGTTCTGCACAGAATAAATTTGCCATACAAGGAGCACATGATGCAATGGTTGCATTCAGTGGAAGCTTACGCACACTGGCAGTATCATTATTTAAGATTGCTAACGATATTCGCCTACTAGCTTGTGGTCCACGTTGTGGTTTGGGCGAGCTACACCTACCCGTGAATGAACCTGGATCATCAATCATGCCTGGGAAAGTTAATCCTACCCAATGTGAAGCA
>DCKN01000001.1 GCA_002320385.1 Proteobacteria bacterium UBA1673 | reverse complement strand
AATGCACGCCTGAAAACGATCCTGAGCTACAGCATCAACTGTACAACGAAGTAGTGCCGCAGCCTCACCATGATGAGGGGTAATAATAACCTGATCGTGTAAATCGAGATGATGCTCAGAAACGAGACGCAATGCATCTGCATCAATAACCGTAGGAAGCGCATGAGATAAACAGCACTTTAAACAAGCCAAAGACCAAGCATCTTGGCCTAAGCCAGGACCGACCAACACCGCATTGATTGCAGAGCCAGCAAGAAGACCAGGCATGTCTGAAAGGCTAACAGTGGTATAATCAAAAGGTAAGATAACGCGATCAGAGTCTTTAACGCATAATGTTACATGCCCCACACCAGATCGGGACGCGGCTGATGAAGATAATAATACAGCACCAAGCATACCAACGTTTCCACCAACGACTAACACTCTGCCAAAGTCCCTCTTATCAACGTTAGCACGCGGCGTTTCAGGATCAAAAAGGTTCCGATTCAACCCAACCAGATCAATCGACGACACCCGGTCAAGCAAATCTCGATATTCCAAAAAACAATGATCAAAAACTAGCTCACCACGGTAATCAAAGGCATCCGCGCTATATAAGCCTTTTTTTCTAAGCAATAGCATGATCGTTATATCAGCACGAACAGCATCGTCAAACACCATACCAGTATCAGCATTAATTCCCGATGGACAATCAATACTGATGCAAATCCCTTTTCGACGATTAATTTCTTGAATGAGAGATTTTACAGCAGGCTTAAGATGATGACCATTAAAACCAATACCCAATATTGCATCAATACAAATATCGTACGTTGAACAATCTGGATGATCAATACAAGCCAAACCAGACATCTTAATCTCATCATAAAGTGATTGTGCTAGAGGGTTTAAGCCGCTGTGCGACACCATGCATAGGTCAACATGATACCCATTACGCCACATATGTAGCGCCAGCATAAGCCCATCAGTACCATTGTAACCCTTACCAGAAACAACAAGAATCTTGAATTGACGCTTGAGATGCGGCTGGACATGTCGCCATATCGCCTGAAAAGCAGCACTGAGTAATCCATCAAGCGATACAATACCACGGTCAATCAATTGTGACTCATAAGATCTAACTTGCACAGTTGAGTAAAGATAGGGCATAAACACTCATGATAGGTTTCTAAGTTCATTATAGCACAGATTTATTAAAGCGACTGTTAGTTTTGTATCACATTCGTGCCACAGATCTACTGGTCGTCGAAATGGTAGCGATGATTGACTCCTTTGGTCGATGAACAACATCAGCGCTTGGGTACCGACTTTTGACCATTTTACTCAATACTTTAGGCACAACGGGATCAACGCCTTTTTTCACCCGAATGATCTCGCGCATGGTTACATCAAACGCCATAGTGGCATACAAAAGGATCGTCCAGACAGGGTGTAATAGATAATCGATACGATCGTCGATGAAGAGAAACAACCGTTTAAAACACCCCATATGCTCCTGGAATAAATAGCGCGTCACATTTGAAATTTTAGATACACCGTTCAGCTCCAAATAAAATTGAGTGAACTTAAAATAGCTTCCCATCTCGAGGAAACGATTGTGACCATCCAATTTCAAATAAGGCAATAGATGAGCATTAATACCACCAAGTTTACAGATCCTAAGGATTTTATGAGCAATATCAAGATGCGGATTCACGATTGATGGAATATAGCGACTCGAGGCCAATCGCAGCCTCGTAGAAACTGATGCAAGAAGATTCAATACAACACGGTAAGCCATCTTTTTTTTGTCAGCTCTCGATGAGCCACAACTAAAGACTGTGTCATCAATGAAACGCTCAAGTGAACGCATACATGCTGTAGAGATCACTTTGAGTAACAAAAATATCACGATCGCCTGCGCCAAGGTAACCCCTTTATAGATGACGTAACCCATGGTAAGTAGCTCAAAGCACTCACAAGCTTTATCGAATAAAAGAAAAATTGGTTGGTTTGCAACAACATAGTATAGGACTAACTCATACTGGAGCATAAAAGGCGATTGGTAATATCTACCATGTCGTAAAGATCCAAATTTTTCGAGAGCATAACAAGCATAACTACGCGCACTAATAAACCACGGCCTAAATCGATTCAAAAAGCGAAATAGCGCATCATGTAAAACGAGAGCCGACTGAAGACTGGTTGAACCATACTGATATTTCTTATTATCAGATTTAGAAAAGCAGCACAATGAAACAATCAACATGAGACTGTAGACATAACCTGTAACGACGAGACCGTGAACTGAGATCAATAACGACAACAACTTAATTAAAGGTATATATGAGATGAGAGAAACAACCGAAATCACCGTCGCGATCGAGCTATAACCCATATCGGCATCAAATCGGATAAAATCGACTCTGAGAAGCGTAATGAGCGACCACCAACAGCCGCGCTTGAATGATCTGACGAATTTAGAGATTGACATAGCATACAGCAGACAGATTCCCCAATCATAGCATGAATGATATTGCACAGACAACCAGTAATCGACACCAGAAAGTCACATACACAAAGGGTGCTTATTCTGTGGGCTTTGAGAGAATAAAATTCCGATAAACACGAAGTTGATCAATAGACTCCTTAATATCATCAAGTGCCCGATGAGCGCCTTTTTTCCTCAGCTCAGCATGGTGTGGACACCACTTGTCTAAAACAAGCTTGATACTTGTAACATCAATATTACGGTAATGTAGATAAGCAGATAAATCAGGCATGTGTCTCTGCAAAAAAGCGCGATCCGTACCAATTGAATTTCCACACAATGGCGACTTTCCCGGTTCAACATAGTCCTTAATAAAGTCAAGCGTACGCGATTGAGCTTGGGCTAAAGTCACATTACTTTTGCGAACCGCATCCAACAATCCTGACTGACCATGATGATCATAGATCCAGGGAGATAGGTCCTGCAATGCGATTTCAGGTTGATGAATTACAATACTGGGCCCCTCTGCAATGATATTGAGGTCTGAATCAGTAATGATACTAGCTATCTCGATGATCCGCGAAACATAAGGATCAAGCCCAGTCATTTCAAGATCACACCACACCCACCTAGCACTCATAGACATCTCACAATTATAATGACTATCACTATAGCAGTTTTTAACTAATATTCAATACAGTATTGCGGCCTATTACATTAACAGAATAGAGAATTATTGACAAAAAAAGACAACGAATCTATAATTCATATATCTGATAAAATAACCAATATGTCAAATCTCGATAAAATTATCGCCACGCTTGATGATATGAAGTCACCAAAGATTACGCATCTAGACGTCTCTGGCATCACATCGATGACCGACCACATGCTCATCGTAACGGGCAACAATGTTCGACACAATAAAGCTATGATGCAAGCACTCATCGATCTATCTAGTCAACTCGCAGGCCCTAAGCCGCAAATAGAAGGCGAGGACTACTGTCAATGGATATTGGTAAACTTCGGAGATATTATCGTACACATCATGTTGCCAGACACGCGTGAATATTACGCGATAGAAAAGCTTTGGAGTAAAGAGCTCTAAGGAGTATTATCACTGTGAACATTGTGGTGAACACAATAGGAAAACCGTCTGAAGGCTGGCAAAAAGAAGTATTAGATATGTACCTTCAACGCATCAAAGCAATGACGAATCTCTCTGAGAACTGCTTTGCAACACCTAAACGAACGAAGCAAAACAGCATCAACAAACTTAAGCATAGTGAGTACAAACTACTGAGTCAACATATCCCCAAAGGTGCTTATGTAATTGCACTCGACGAAAACGGCCCACTATACTCTAGTCACGCATACGCAAGGAAGCTCCAACAATACAATGAAAATCACCAAACCATTTGCTATCTCATTGGCGGCCCAGACGGTTTAAGTGAACAGATATTCGAGCACACTCACGAAAAACTAGCGCTTGGTAAGTTCACCCTACCACACATTCTGGCAAGGGTGATACTGTATGAGCAGCTCTATCGCTGTTTGACACTTATCCATAAACATCCCTACCACCGATGAAAAGAGAAGAGAACAACGCTTACCGTGTTCGAGTTTATCAACACGCCACTCGAATAGTTATCACGCTCGTGTTCTTCTGTTTACTGGTTGGTATACTTGTGTTCAGACTCGTACAATTACAAATCATCTATGGACAAAGCCTTTTCAATAAAAGTCTTGATAATCAGTACACATTTGCAAATCTACAAGCCCAGCGAGGGCTCATTTTAGATAGAAACGGACATATCCTTGCAAATAATAAACCCAAATTTCATTTAGAACTAACAACACGTGCAAAAAATGATATAAAAGTCCTACAAACACTAAAAGACACAAAGCTCATATCCAATGAGGATTTTGAAAACATCAAAAATATCATTCATCATGACAAGAAATCTAAAACAATTCGTATTTTAAAAGACCTCAAACAAGAGACGTTACATACGATTTACAAAAACAGCCTACATCTAGATCCCCTCAAGGTCGTTCCTGAGTTCAATCGATACTATCCACACGGAGATTCTTGTTCAGCAGTAACCGGCTATGTGTTAGCAAAGAAAACAGCAAAAGATAAAAAATCGAGCAATCCTAATATTCTTGCAACACACTCAGGCGCTGAGGGAATTGAGAAATATTATGACAAAATATTATCGGGAAAATCTGGTGTTGCTCAACTACAACGAGACGCCAAAGGGAATATTCTTCAATCTATATCTGACATACCTGCACAAAATGGCGCAGACCTAACGTTAACCATCGATCTCAAACTTCAAGAAATCATAAAAAATAAGATGCAAGATAAGCGAGGCGCAGTCATTGTTTCAAACCCATCTAACGGAGAAATACTCGGATTATTTAGTGCCCCCAGTTACGACCCCAATGCGTTCCTCGACCCCAGCATGAGCAAAGCGCTAGACTACTATCTAAAATCACCCCAAAAACCACTATTCAACCGAGTAATATCTGGACAGTTTCCGCCAGCATCAACCGTGAAACCATTTCTTGCATTACACGCGCTAGATCACAAGATTATCAATCGTGAATTCAGTATCTATGATCCTGGATATTTTCGTTACAAAAATACTAAGAATATTTATCGCAACTGGAATAGGAATGGACATGGACATGTTGACACACACAAAGCAATCGTATTGTCAAACGACACTTTCTTTTATCACCTAGCAATCATGACAGGTATCGATACCATGCGTGATATATACGCATCTTACGGGTTCGGTGACAAAACAGGCATTGATTTATCTGGAGAAAAAACTGGACTCGTACCAGATCGATCTTGGAAAAAAAAGCGAGGTCAATCATGGCTTATTGGCGATACGATTATTACTGGAATCGGACAAGGGTCCATGTTAGCCACACCTATACAAATGGCTCAAGCCATTAATATTTTTGCGAATCGAGGAGAAAACATACAGCTTCATCTTGTCAAATCGATCAAACAATCTGACAACCAACCTACAGTAATCCAACCCTCAAAATCTTCAAATTTTAAGTCAATCGACCCGAGCAATTGGCATTTTGTTACCGCAGCAATGCAGAAAGTAATCAAACTCGGTACAGGAAAACGCTTCGGACACCATAATTTACCATTTGCAGCCAAGACAGGGACAGCACAGCTGATCAAAGACTCATGGCGCCTCAATAAATCCAAACACCTCTCTGATCACTCATGGTTCATTGGCTTCGTCGTTAAAGATCCATCTGATTTTTCAATCACAGTGCTAATTGAAAATGAAAACGATGCCATATTAGTCGCAAAAGAAATCATTGAGGACTATTTCGACACATAAGATCATGACCGATAGCATAATCCATACGAATAAACACTGAAAGATCAGCTAAAATATAGATCTGTTCGACTAAATAATACTAAGCAACTACCATAAGATGATTGCTTATAGCTCAGAATTAGCGCTATAATCAAGACAAAGAAATCGCGCAAAACATGTTTTATTTTAACGAAAATCCTAGAATGGAGCGAATAAGCTTAAATAGCTTGCTGATGATCTATGTCTCAATAGGTCTGATGCTGCTCTTAAGTGCTTCAGAGGGAAACAACTACATGGTTATCAAGCAAGGCGTGCATGT
>DCKN01000066.1:8659-9072 GCA_002320385.1 Proteobacteria bacterium UBA1673 | reverse complement strand
TTGGACAGTTACAAACAACAGGCCAACACATCAGCCGATTGTTTAACACCTTTCTCTTTAACCCGTTGGTCGGCAAGCACGATGAGACACAAACGCCCAGTGCAACAAGTCACAGGCGCTATCAAGAAACCTTCATTAACTTAAGAGCAACGCGCGGTGAAATGACTCAGGCCGAATCAGGCCCGCCAACACAGACATCAAGATCAAGCGCTAACATCCTAAGATTTTCTGCTGAGCTTTCGATTGCATCAACTGCGAGTACCGCGGTAGCGACGATGAGTTTATTTAAACGGTATCGCGCACCGCAAGCGTCAGCAGCAAATAGTGATCAGACGCCGCTTGAGTTCCATCCCAATGAGATGGTCTATGTGGTCGGGGAAAACGGCGCTGGAAAATCAGTCTTATGTAACACT
>DCKN01000066.1:7685-8323 GCA_002320385.1 Proteobacteria bacterium UBA1673 | reverse complement strand
TATCAGGACTAATGCCGGGCTTACAAATCAGTCCTAACTTAGGATTAGCATCAACGCACGCTTTATACTGCGAACAAAAGCTTATCGCATTGCCGCCGTCATCAAGTACAAAGCCTCTAACACCGATGCAAATATTGCTTTTATTGTGGCCTGAGCTACAAGATGCCGAAGTGGATAGTCTATGTGATGATACAGAATTGACTTATCATAACCAACAGGGCGAGTGTCTAAAAATAAAATGCGCAGAAGCCAAATCGATCATCGATAAGTATCTCAACAAACTCGGTTTTTCACGGTCGATGAGAAAAGAGAACCATGGCAACATCATCAATACGCGTCTGACTAGCGTCGACGAATTAGCGGAAAATGAGGTCGATTTCACCGCCATGTCTGGAGGACAGCAAGGGAAGCTACGCCTCGCTATGTATTTCGCCATGGCGGAAATACTAAAACCGCGTATGTTTCTGATTGACGAGCCTTATAATCACATCGATAGCGCTGGTAAAAGTGCAGTGAAAGAAACGATAAGAGGCATGAAGAAGCAAAATATTTTTACCGATACGACGGTGATGATCGTGACACATGATGACAATAACGATATCGATCTACCACATTATGATAAAGTATTAGCAATTTTA
>DCKN01000066.1:0-7382 GCA_002320385.1 Proteobacteria bacterium UBA1673 | reverse complement strand
TATGATAAAGTATTAGCAATTTTACCATCAGACGATTCTGTCGGTTACTACGGACCTGTCGGAAAAAGTACTGGCAACGGATATCGATCATGGCTTAAGACACGAGCTGATGACAATAAAGAGTCCGAGTTAGTTGAAGCGCATCGTGTCTATCATGTCGCAGTCTAATCAACATCTCACATTTTAATCTTGTGATTTTAATACTCGCCAAAGCATGTCAACAATTGAAACCAATGCTGTGACAGATAACCTCACTACCACGTATGTCCAAAACAAGACCCGATCAAAAGCCAACGATGACAAAAGCCCGGTTCAGATATTGATGATTTTGAGTTGGTAAAGCGATACATGATGCTGACAATATTTGGCTTCAAAGTGCGTCATCGGCTCGATCAAGTTCGGCAATGACTCGAGTGAGTGGCACAGGCCCAATTGATTTGCAACCACAGCGCTAGCTTGTAAGTAGGCTAGCCAGTTACTACGCATGATGGTTAATCGACTCATATTCAACAATAAAGGAGCGATAGGATGCGCATACCATCGGCGATTTTCATGGCGTTTTTTTGGCCATGGGTTTGGATAAAGCAATAGATGCATATCAATAATCAAATCGCTTGCTGACAACAAACGCCAAAAATCGATACAGTTTTCCTGAACGATATAGATATTATCCGCTTGAAGCGAACGAAGTGACCTCAGTCGATATTCGGATTGATCAATAGCAATAACCAAATGATCGGGGTAACTTTGTGCAAGTATTTGACTACTTTTTCCCTTGCCACAGCCCGAATCAACGATAATCGGCCTAGGAAATCGATGCAGGTGTTCAAGAAGATGCTCAAACTGCCGAACAGCTCTTGCTGATATGGGGCGTTGATATGGATGCGCGCAATACTTTCTAATCGTTGATTTTAATTTGACATCAGAAAAGACGACTTGATTGGATCGTATTTGATAAAAATCATGATAATCCACAAAAAACCTCCAAGTCATCATACAACTGCATAGCCTGTGCCTGTACAGCGACAATGTGGATGCCAGGCGAATCTATTATTAAATAAGCATTGTACATAGTCAAGTATCTGATATTTTATGTAAAGATTTATCTTAATAAAGACGGCCAACACGCAAATGACAATAAGCCCGCTCATAGACGAGTTTGATCATGGAAACAATGGTGTCGCGAACCCCTTATGGTTATTGCGTACTAAAGCAGAATTTCTGAGTATGAAAAGGAGGCCAAGGCAGCGATAATGCTCAAAAGCTAACAAGACAGTGACTCAGATGGATGAGTCGAGCGAATCAGTTTTATATAGAGCTTAGGTCGATCAGAAGCCAGGGCGTAAGCACGAAGCACTCGCTCCCTGGCATCGATCTAATAGTATATTTGTGGCTCGACTAAAAAGTATGTTGATAGGCAATTTTTCCACCAGACAGATAAGTTTTAACATCATCTGAGGTGCTGGATAGTTTAGGATCCGCATGACGGTATAGTGTTGACAGAAATATGAGTTTATCGCATTCACTAAGCTTATGCGCAAATCCAAATTCAAATGCATAGCCAAATGAGTTCCCAGTAGAACTTGCAATAGAATTATCCACGTAATAATAAACCGTTTCAAGATTAAATAAATAATTACAGTCTGGGGACAAAGGGCTCTCATACCTGAGCGAAAAGGGAATCGTAACGTACTCGAAATCGAAAGCTAGAGCATTACCGTAATCGACTTTGACATCCGTTTTTGAAGGTAGGCCAAACCCTATAGAGTAACGGTCATTAAATGTTAGAAAACCATTGAGCGTGCTGGTATTTACCTTGCTAGGTGATGATACAGATACTTCAACAGAGAAGGCAGAACTAGATGGATCACTGGCCTTGCTTTTGGCCACTGGCGCGGCTGCAAAAGAATAGGTGGGTAGGACAACGAGTAATGCAAGAATAGAAAGATTGCGAGTCATAAATGCTCCGGTGGATGTAGATAATACACAATACCACAGCCGCATTGCCGCTGACAATAGGGTTATTATCTCACGCAATATAGAATCAAGTGCTGGGTGATAATAACAGAGCTGGCGCTTCTTGAGATGTGGTCATGGCAGTATAGCTTCGGCTGAGATTACTCATGGCCCAAACCCACAGAATTGAAACCAAGCTACAGGCAATTAAGAGATAAGGTGCAATCTGCGCAAACTGATTTCCCGATGCGGTAAAAATTGCCAGCGTCTGTATTAAGCCACTACTAATACCGCCTATTCGAGACCCAAGACCATCAGCAATCGTCTTGCCATAGGTTTTTTGCTCATCAGACAGAGGAATATATGCCATCTCCTTTGTGGGGTCAAAAAATGCATACTTAACTGCAAAATTCAGCTGCAGTAATAACGCAAACAAGGGCAGTAAGTAGTGCGCATGGCCAAGTGTGTAACCAACGTTAATGCTTGGGACCGTGAGCGCAAGGTGAATGGATAAAATACTCACGATCGGGGTCGTTATGGCAACGTAGAACCACCCAAATTGGCGCAATAAAAATTTACTCAAGATATTAGCGCTGATCACGAGCAAGCCTTTACCCATATAAAAGCCACCCCAGAAGCTGAACACAGCTTGCTCACTATGAAAGTGCTGAAGAATGATATTTCTCACTGCATTCTCATATATATTACACAGTATGCTGAAACTGATAATGCATAAAGAGAGATAAAGAATATGCGGGGTCGTCAAAGCAAGTTTGATTCCTCGACGCAATCCAATTAAAATTTTTGGTTTCGTTGCCCGGTATTCAGAACAGGCTTTCCAAACCTTTGTGACCAGCCAGCAATTAACCAGACCTAAAAGAACGATCAATTGAGTGGCCATAACAGTAATATTAGGGTGTCGACCCATATAACGAATGATAATCGATGAACAGATGATGCCAGCACCACCAAGCATAGAAAAGACTGGATACAATCGCGCAGCTTGATCATCGGTATAGGTTTCATTTGCGATTTGCCAAAACAGTATAACGAGTGTGAAAGATCCCCAGATTTCGCACAAAGCGTAATAAATAGTCTTATCCCAATGAACCATAGCACCAGCAACTAATTCTAGAGGCGCATACGCTTGGATCCATGCCTGTAGCCAACCGCTATATTGCGTTGTCGCCACAGCATGGGGGTCAGAAAAAACAGCAAAGAGTACGAAATAGATCAGAAAAGGAGAGACGACAGCGTAGTATGCAGTCAATGTATCAAAACGCCGCTTAACATAAAGATAGTAAACAAACATCAATGTAGAGATCGGAAGTACACTCATAATTCTAAAAAACGGAGTATACATCGCACCGTTTTTACCAAACTGAAAAATCACCGTTTCGCGCATGCCACGCATAACATTGAATCCAATCGTTGATGACAAAGCCAACACGCACATGTAGCAGTGGCGCAGGAAGTTTTTATCAAGTTTTTGCATAACCTTTAACACTTAAATACCCTCAATCATATGCGTATGATATACATATGAGCGGTAAATTACCATGCGAATACTAAGATGAATGATCAATGAATAACTAGAAAGTCAGATAATATATGCAGTTAGGGTGTTTTTTTTTGTGTGAAGTATTTATAATAAACTATGGTTCACGTAGGAATGGTCCATGCTAGCACCCATAACGTCATGTACAAAACATTGCTGGTCGACGCTCATTGCAGCAACACTACTGTCTTCTCAGCAGGCCTGGGCATCAGCAAAGCCAGCGCAAACCAAGCTTGATGCGCAACCTCAATCCTCAACTCAGCTACCTAAGCGGCGGCTTGTGGTAAAAGGCGATCTCTCATATCTGAAGCACAAAGGTTTATTGTCAGGCTTTCAGAGCTATCTTGAAAAAAGGTATGATGTTGTCTACACCTCCGATATTAATGAGCACGCCGATATTTTTTTAGTTTCAGGGTACAGTCAAAGCTTTGTTTCCTGGTTAAGTCTACCAAACGACGCCTTTCGTTGGTTATTTGGATTAGATAAGAAAAAAGTAACACCACAAAGGATTTGTGGCGATTCAGCGCCAATTAAAATCTTGTACAGTCACGATACACAAACAAGCTACCCAGAAGGCTTTGACAATTGTTTTGATTTAATGATGGGTTACGATCTCAAAGTGGATCATCCTCGATATATGACGATTGCTGGAGCAGCATACGAGTTTTTTCACGATAAAATATCAACGCTTTACGACCCAGGAAAAGATTTATACCGCGCAGGCGGATGTAGCCCAAGTCAAAGAAAGTATGACGTGTGCTTTCTTTCTAATCAGAGCACAGATGACAAAGATGTGATGAGTCTATCACATGAGCGCGTAGAATTATTCAGATCGCTTTCAGAAAAAACTTATGCAGCTTCAGGTGGCAAGGTAGAGAATAATATCGGCTACATTGTGCCAAGGGGCGACGAGTTAAACTGGATGAAAAATTGTAAGTTTGTGATTGCTTATGAAAATCGTACCTATCCCGGGTATATCACTGAAAAGCCTTATCAAGCGTGGCTAGCAGGCGCAATCCCGATCTATGCCGCAGACAGAAGTGTACTAGGAAATATTGATCGTGAGGCAGTTGTATTCGGACCAGACTATGACTCTGTTGACGCAGTCGTTGATCAGGTCATTGGTCTACTCAAAGACGATAACGCCTACTGCACAATCTGGAGCAAGTCGTTACACATTGACCCTGATAAGAACTATGAAGTATTAAAAGAAACGGTGAAAGAGCGGCTAGTTGAAATAGTCGAAGAAAAACTTGACTGACGGTTAAGTAGGTTCATTTAACTCGTCCGATCAATGCAATAATCGTTTAACGCGGCCCTGTGTTTTGGCGCAGACACTGCAATGGATGTATCATGAGGAAGTGCGCTTAACAACTTTGCAATGATGCGATTAAGCTAAGCAAAGATCCCATCGGCCATTAAGATCACAACACGGCAAGGACTCAGCTCATTGAGATATCATAAAGAGAATCTTATCTAGACGGATTAAGCAAAATTATAGTGAAGTGCTGCAATCAGACCGAGCTGATCATCAAATGTCGTGGTAGAAGTTTTAAATTCATAGAGTTTCAGCGTGCCAGTTATCGCTTTATCAAAGTTAAAGTTGATATTAAAGTCATAATGTTGGCCAGTATTTTCAGAATAGCCATATTCAAAGTGCACGCTGTAGGATTTTGATAGCTGATGAGGCTTCGTTACTATGTGAAAATAATCTTCAAACAATTGCCGACTTAGAGCATCACTTGTGCTTATTCCACTAAGATTGCTCATGCTATACGAGATGGTTAAGCCAAAGAGATTGAGCGTAATATCGGATGTTTTGACTGGGCTAATATCTTGAGATTCAGTGATATATGTGCTGGTGGTTCCTGCATTTGTACAGGTCTCTTGAACATATTTCCAGCTTGTACCGCCTGGCCATTGATAAATCGTACGCGCAAGTTCAAGATATGTGCTACTTGAAGAAGTATTGCCAATGATAATTCTTGTGCCGATGCGTGACTCAGTCATCAGGTAGGCATTGTCAGTTAGCGTATTGACAGGTTGGGACGCCGGAGTATCCATAGAATAGCTGTATGTATTGACATTAACCAAACTTACAAAACGACCATGATTGTACGCAACCTCAGTCTTAGTGGATAAGCCAGGATTACTTGCTGTGATTGGCATGCCTCGCCAACGCAATTCGCTATGGAGTGTTGCCTCAGCGGTAAACTTAAATGCATTACCGCTGGGATTGAGCTGGGTCGTAGTGTCAATAGGTACTGGTGGCGCGATGTCAACATAGGCAGTAGATTCTACCGGCATCATGCAAAAAACACCAGGGATAACATAGATTAAGTTAATCAAAGCACTGTGAAAATAACTTTTATCCGATTGAGTTTTTTCTATCCGCATCATATTGTCCACACATCCACCCATTATTTCACCTCAGACAGGTGTTTTAATTGAAGATTCACAGTTATTCCATAACGGTCATCGATGCCACTGGCGCCACGAAAATCAAATAATTTCAACACGCCAGTCATCGTTTTATTGAATGGGTAATAGATGTTTGCTTGGAAGTAACGGCCAATTTCATCCCAATTGCCTACCTCAAAATTCACGCTATAGCCGGGTGCAAAAAAATAACCAGGCGTTGCGATATGCAAGTAATCACCCCAGTTTTTACCGTATGCTGCTTGATAGTTCTGCACGTCTGCCCCTTGAGTCTGGCCTGAAACTACGGGCTTACTACCGTCATCAGACTTTGCAAACAATAAACGATAGTTGTGCCATTCAACGGAGAGCTCGGTTGTTTTAAAAGGCTTAATTGTAGACAGTGACGAAAGTAAGTTGTTATTAGTAGAATCGCACTCAGGACCAGTCCACAACCAATTCGATCCATTGGGCCACTGATAGATAACCCGACTTACAGTTAATGCAACAGTGCTATCAAAAACATCACTCAGCATGAACTGACTACCGATTTTTGATTCAGTCATCAGATAGGTAATTTGGGCGGTTGTGCCTGCAGGTCCTGTGACCGTTGTTGGACCTTGACTGGGCGTATCGTCGCTAGCGTTGGTGTAAAGATTATACGAAATATGGTGTGACCAGTTGCCACGTTGCCACCTGAAAGCATTAAGGCTGGTCCAGCCAGGGCGCTTGTCTGTCAAGCTATAACCTCTCCATACCACATCACTACCAAGCGTAGTTGTATTCTCAAACCTAAAAGTATTCGAGAGCTGCTGATTAGACTCAATGGGTTCAGAGACTGGTAGTTCAATCTCAACTGAGGCACTACAGTTCATATAAACGCCCATGACCACAAGGGCTGCAAGCGATGATCTGCTAATAGTCATGAACGACTCAACTAGGGTACATCTATTCATTATATCGGCAGTTTGCAGTGAACTCAAGGCACAGTTTAAGATAATTTTAATCGCTTACACATTAGCCTATCTGAACCACAAGGGTAGGATATGGGGTATGGTGCCTTAGAAGTTGCGTTGATATTCCAGTCAACATTAGCCCAGTATGCTTTGTGCTGAAAATCGTTCTAGTGTATTGATGTTGATAGAAAATACTAATCCGCTCTGCGAGTCTGGATTCCAGATTAGAGGGATGAAGTTAAATCCTTTAAGTACAAGGTCAACGTGCTTTGTGGCTGGATAGGTTATTTTAGCATCAATTTCTTTGCCAATCGATGTCCAATACCCATAATGAAGCTTTAACTTCGCCTGAGCAATCGAGTAATCAGGAGTCTCTACAGAATAGTAATCGCCCCACGACGCTTGCCAGGTGGTGCGACCGCGGTTGTTTGGTGAAAGGTTGGCATCCGAAGCATCAGAAAAGCTAGCAAGCAATTTGTAGGATCTGAAAACAA
>DCKN01000049.1:1673-7425 GCA_002320385.1 Proteobacteria bacterium UBA1673 | reverse complement strand
ATAAATGAAACTGTCGTGTAAAGTAACCGAGAAATGCTTTCGTCTATGGCGAATGCTGAGGCGATTTAGACACAACATTCGAGGCACCAAATCGATCAATAAACTGTTGTAGATAATAATCTGGATCCGACGCATCAGGACAAAAATCATCCATCCAGTTCACACACTGTTCACAGAAATCAATATCAATTGGCGATTGCCAGATAAGCGTTGTGCAACGAACATACAGCCGATCATCATATTGGGGATTAGAAGAAACTGTAAAGAGACGATAACGTGTCTGTTTTAAAGGATGATCCCGTTTCTGCAAACTATGATCAAACTTCAGAAGTATACGCAGTTTATGGGCTATCAACAAAAAGCTATGCGCCATTGACTCAGCCAGCAACGGACACAGTCGGGTCAATAATTTTTCACAAACATGCATTCGTGCCTCACCACTCAATGCAACATACAAGCTATATTCATACAGGCAGGATAAAATTGACTGAATAGGATCTAACAAGGACCGTTGTAAGTGATTTTTAAATAAAACTTGTTGATCATATTCAATTTCATCGCACATCATCAAAAATATTGACTCAAGACAGACACAGTTCGAATGTGCCATGATCACTTCAACAAAACAGTGGTAGAAATCCATTTTGGTCGAAATAGGTAAGTTTGTGACCCGTAGTCTTTTTGACAAAAGCTGTTGCGTATCCGATTTAACACGTGGTGAAATTGACTTTGACAATAATAACAACAATAGCGTAGAAAACTCATACCGTGATATTAACTTAAGCATTGTTGACTGCTCAACTTGATTGAGCAATCGCCCCCCAATAAGTTGCCGATGATAATGAGGCAGCCCATCGTCTTGATACAATAACTGACTGGTCACACGCAGGCGATCAAGGTCTCGCTCAAGGGCGATGAGATCCGTACTCATATCGGTCAAGGACAACATACCACATAATCGATCGTAGCGATGATCAAGATCTAGATCCCTATAGGGCTTTGCCGCATCAGCAAGAGAACGTACAATCGACAGCAACAATGGTCGATGAAACTGCCAACGAAAATAAAGGTTAAGCATAGCATATGGAACTTTATAAAAGCTAAGATCACCTTGCTTGACAAGCGTCTGCAACATTTGAGATAAACGCACACAGCGTAACTGCTTGATCTCAAGCGCAGCGGTAATCATATCAGGAAAGCCATAATCACCAATCAGTTGAGCATGGACGCGCATGGCATCGATCTGATCATCAAGAAAGTGTAAATGCGCATCATCTTCGAGTCCCGGTAAATCTTGGTCATACAGCGCAACGCGTTGATAAGTAAAATCGAAACCATCATCATCTTCTTCACGAAAAAGTGAATCCGAAGATTCATCAAGATAGTCATGCAAATGAAGCAAGGCTACTAGCTTGGCCATCGAGCCCAAAAGCGCACTAAACAACGCATCAACCTCTACCCCTCGTGTGTGCTCTCTGAATACGGGGATACTTAAATAATCGTCAGGTAACGGACCATTGGTCATGCAAACACTTAAAAAATTGGATTGAATGCCTTACAGCATACTGAGTTACAAGTTGATGAGCAAGAAGCGGCGTAAAGATAACAATCACAGCCATACAGGCGCTCGACCAAAATCGTTTGGCAGCGACTACGGCAGTTAAGCAACCGTCCCAACGATACTCAGGATTATTCCTTGTGGATTGACGGTCACGCTAACACATTGGCGGCATTATGCAAGAAGGAAATCGTCAATGACTGTGTCAATCTAATCAATTACTTTATTTACACATCTATTGTCATTATTCACCATACAGTCATTCGGACAATTGTTTGCCTTATACGAGGGGCAATTTTTCCTACCTTCCGCAGGTGATGTACCCAGCAAACAGCCGGCGAGTATGAACATGGAGACGATTGAATGTATTTTCATATTATGACCTTTTTTTTGTTATACGACTCATACAGTACATAATAATATGATTGTCAATTATAATAAGACAATCATCAGCAGGCATCTCAATGCAGAGTCCAACTCATATGTCAATGATCAAATCATCATAAACCTTTGATTAAAGGTTTGCATTCAGCATCAACAACATGCGGAACCACATTATTTAAGCCTCTGCTTGTATCTTTGAAAGCACGATGGATAGAATCTGAGTCTAAACAATCATCAGACCAAAACTGATCCATCATGTCTTGAAACATACCACTCATATCTTGTACCAATGCATCATCCTTATAGGACTCAAGTATTCGATAAATCTTGATGATTTCTTCAACGTTAATTGACGGCTCAGACCATATGGCTTCTGTAAACCGCTTTTTACACGTCTCGATATCTAGGGGAGAAAACCATTGCGCTGGTGAAACAAAAAACAGATATGCGCATGGTCTACTCATTGAAAAACGGCTTTGTGCAGCAATGAGATTGGCCAATGTATGAACTTTTAACTTCCAAAACGCAAGATGAAGGGCATAATCAACAGATGGTAACTTCGTAGATTCAAGACAATCAATTTGCTTATTAAGAAACTCAGCATGATCCTGCGCTGAACCGTCCGCACAGACGTATGACTCTAGACGAAATTTAAACATTTGCTCAAGCAATATAAACTGTTGATAATAATTGGTAGATACGTGAGATAGGTCCGAATTAATCTGAACCTCTTCAGCGATTGGCGATAATCGATGTTCACAAGATCCAGAAGCATGATCGGGATTACCTGGCATAGGCTTAAAAAGCACAGCTGGATCTGATTTAGCATTGGTCTTACGTCTGCGTAGATCACTCACCAATCGATCAGAATTAAGAACCAGCGTTTTATGGGTGATAACAGGCGATTCACCAGCATCCAGACAAGATTGCTTCAACCGATCAATATCGTGACAAATCTCGCCCAACATATGCATCAATATATTCTTCTTAAGCTCAATATCATCACTCTGAATATCAAGCATTTCAAGGAAGCAAATATAGTAATCAAGTTTCTGTGCATCTGGCATATCGCCCCCTCTAAGTTTTGCACGTATGGTTGTATGCACAGAGTCTCGCACGGTGTCGTCTAACTCACTCGAAAGCATCAACATTAACAAGGAATAAAACTCACATTTAGTGATATAACTCAAACATGTTGACTGGCTGACCTTGAGGTGAATTTGCTGGCCAATCGACTGCCGACTAGTATCATCAATTAGCGTATCTCTTGCCAAGCAGGCCGCAATCACACGAAGTTGATTTTGACCATTAACAATCGATTCCTGCGAGTCAGTCAGTTGTAGGCTAGCAAGCATGGCATTGAGCCGATATAATCGTTGATCCTTGTCCTCTAGCTCATCAAATGATTTCCCCATCAGGGCCAAATCATCACTAATTTTTTGTAATTTACCGAAACGCATAAGTACTTCTCCAGCAAACATCTGCTTATGAGAACTTGCCGTATAAGTCAAAATATAACTGATTTTCTTGAGCACACGCACCATCGCTTCGTGGGCACTCTGGCACGCATTAGAAAAGCTTGACGAATGCTCGCAAACATCTGGAAAACCGAATAATTTTAACTCTTCGACCGGGGAACTAATTTCTTCCTCATATTGGGTCCGCAAGGTCTCTAGAGACTGTTCGATATCTCGGAAACTCACAGCATCCAATTCAGACAAATGCGCAGTAAGCGTGCCAGTTTGGGACTTAAACTCAGCAGTCTTAGATTTTTCTAAATCAAAGTTTTCACGACTTCCACGAGAATAAAAATCATTATCAGCCTGCATATTCTCCACCGCAAGTGATAGTGCATCAATAAGCACATGAATCCGTTTGATCAGATTAAACACATACTCCTGACGCTGGTCATACCAGTTTCGCCATGACTGCATCGGTGATGCCTTTGGGGAATCATTATTAAACATTATTGTATCCTTATGATGATCATTGATCATAGTATTACACTAATAAAAAAGATCTTCCAGCGTTATCAAAAGCCCTAAGACGATAAATCATATCAATGGTTAATCACAAACCTTAGACAAACGAACTAGACAAAGGATTGCTATCACAAATCCTTAGTCATCTCAAAACAATCACCGATGGTTATCGCTCAGTAAACACTTGGCCATAGCGACAGTTGGCCAGAAGAAAAAAAGCCCAGATACGTCCACGTCACTGAGCAAGTGACGCATCCCTGTGTTTGCTGGATGATAAAAGGCCAGTACTGAAACAAGAAGCATATGTATTCCCATGATGGGCATCAGTACTTTACCCCCTATTTCCATCTTATCAAGTCGTTTTTAGCGCAGATAGTTTTTCGGTATGACGGGCGTTAGGTCGTATAACGTTTTGAACTATTTTGCTTTGCAGACGACTGTTTCCTAGCTGATCACCATCGCTGCATCTTCAGTTCTAACAAACGGTCTATGGTTGGAAATGACATGATGATCTGCGTATTATGTGCTTTCACCCCGGTTGTGAACATGGCGGCACAGCATTGATTTTCAAACGATGCATTATTGCAACCGTGACTAAAGGAAAAATTATGAATTTTTTCTGAATAACTTTCACAACGGTGAACCTATCATGCTAACACACTACGGTTGAGCATCAGCCAACAGATTTTCTGAATACAGTGATGTAGTTGATTGACACATCACCACTAAGATAAAAATCTTGTCTTTTAGTATCAAAGCTAATTCCCTGTAAGTCAATCAGATTTAACCCTGAAGATTCAGCCATACGTACCAATTCACTGGGTTTAATAAATTTATCATACTCATGCGTGCCAGGCTCAACCCAACCAAGTAGATACTCAGCAGCAAAAATCCCAAGTAGAGCACTCTGTGCAGTTCGGTTGATAGTCGAAAAAACCGCATAACCACCCGGCTTGAGACAACTGGATAAACTAGCAAGCATTCGCTCAGGCGATTGGACATGCTCCAAACACTCAAGTGCACAGACAACATCAAACGGGTCGTCTGTGAAATAAACATCGTCAAGCGAATCAATCGTGCCATGGATATAGGTAACGGCAAGCTGCTCTGCAAGCGCATGCGAACGCGCAGCATCAATGATTTCAGCACTTTGGTCAACACCAACCACTCGAGCGCCTAAACGACACAAAGACTCTGACATCAAGCCCCCACCACAAGCATAGTCGAGTACGTGTGCATCAGAAATCTTAGGAATATGATTCAACAAACAAGCCAATCGATGGGGGTGCATTCGATGCAACATTTTAAACGGCCCCTGCTCATCCCACCAGTGTTTAGCATTATCTGAATACACATCACGCATGACAGAACAATCTAGATACCCGAATTATGACGATGCATCAACCCAATCAGCGCTGAAAAAAGCGCCTGAGTGGATTCAGATACCATAGACTTCAACGATTTCTTCTTTAGCGTAGAAACCTCCCATACCTCGTTGGTAGAGATCAGCTCAGTAATATAGGTGTCACTTGTTGTTAAATCATCAACCAAGCCAAGCGCAAGCGCAGCTTTGGCAGTCCAATAATCCCCTGTCGCTACTTTTTCTATCTCAATCTGAGGGCGATATGCACCGACAAGTTCCTTGAATTGCTCATGGATCGCTTTGAGTTGCGACGTTGTATGTTTCTTACCGTCTGAGGTAAGTTTACCGATGGTACTGATTGATCGTTTGTGCTTACCAGCGGTGAGTTCAATGACATCAATGTCGCGATTTTTCAAAAAATCATGAAAATTTGGCCGGAAAACGCCAGTTGGACGGTCGGACCCG
>DCKN01000049.1:0-1377 GCA_002320385.1 Proteobacteria bacterium UBA1673 | reverse complement strand
TGGCATGGTCAACACAACCCCTATCGAGCCAATATACGCAAAAGGCGCTGCGAGTAATCGATCAGCCACGACGGCTGCTAAGTAACCACCACTGGCAGCAATTTTATCCACACAAACTGTCAGTTTGATTTTTGACTGCTTGATCCGCATCAGTTGAGAAGCAACAAGACCGTAACAAGGCACTGCTCCACCAGGGCTTTCGATTCTCAAAACGACCTCATCATCAACATTCGCCACTTGTAACACGGCAGATATCTCTTCCCGAAGCGTCTTCACCTCACTAGCGTGTAAATCTCCCTGAAAACTCATGACAAAGCAGCGTTTACTCTGGTCCTCAAGTCGTTTGCTCAAACGTTTTTTAGACTTTACAGCTTTGAGAAAATTTTTCAGCGCAACTTGAGAAAATTTTGTCCCAGAATGAGAAAACTGCTCCAGCAACGACTGTTCCATTGCTTGACGGCGTTGATTAAGATTCTCAAAGCGAATGGACGATGGCTTCTTCTTTGATTTTAATGAAAAAACAAACGCTAACAGCACCATGACCAAAACGACGATCGTTATCCCTTTCAATAAAAACAACAAATAAGCGAATAAAAAATCAAACATGAAAACTCCTTTGAAACAATAAAAAATCCTGTTTCATTTTTACAATTAAATGATACCCCAACCGATACCCGCTATTCAGCGCTACTCAGAGAAAACCCCATCGAATGGTATCCATTATCCACAAAAATCACCTCGCCAGTGATACCACTGGAATAATCTGAACAGAGAAACGCGGCAACATTGCCAATTTGCTCCGTGGTGATGGCACGTTGAATCGGTGAAGCGTCAGCAACACGATGTAACATCGTCCCTAAACCTTTGATACCTGAAGCCGCAGGCGTCCTTACTGGCCCAGCAGATATCGCATTCACGCGGATATGACGCTGTCCACAATCGTAAGCAAGGTAACGCACCAACGATTCCAAACTAGCCTTACAAACCCCCATGACGTTGTAGTGAGGAATAACCTTTGTAGCACCTAAATAAGTGAGCGCCACAATCGAGCCATTATCGTTCATATGTGGCAAACACGCTTTGACGATTGCAGCCAAACTATAAACACTGACATCATGCGCAGATAGAAAACCCTCTCGATTCATGTTATCGAGCAAACCACCCTCTAAGAGCGCTCTTGGGGCAAACGCAATACTGTGGACAATCGCATCGATCTTTCCACATTGTGCAACTTGGTCAGCTAGCGCAGCAATATCTTCATCTTTGGTCACATCGCATGTATTAAGCATAAACGGCGACCACGGCTGGCTGATTTTCTCAATCCGGGACTTAAAACGCTCCATACTTGAGAAACCAAGAGATGCATCGAAATCATGC
>DCKN01000021.1 GCA_002320385.1 Proteobacteria bacterium UBA1673 | reverse complement strand
TGATTCACAACTTCACCGACATCTCGCATGCCTAGCTTAACATTATGGCCAAGTTGATTAATATGATCACCGAATTTTGTCTCGATTTCTGGTAGTTCAAATTTTGGTAGTTTTGGAAATTCAACATCTGGTAGTTTTGGAAATTCAACACTAGGTAACTCTGCTTCTCTAACTTGTCGATAAATTTCCTCAACGTTAATGCGATCTATCGCTTCCTTCACATTCCCTATGACCGCATCCATGACCTTGATGAACGCGGGACGATTTGCTTCAAAATCTCTCTGATTTACAAGGTTAACTCTCCGGGAGTACAGGGCACTACGCAGATAATCGATACGATTGAGATATGACGAATCAGCCTTTCTAAGCGCTGATAGTTCTCTATGAACTTCTAAACGATCATCGTAGTACTGCAATATGGCTAAGCTGTTTTCATTTTCCAACTGGCCACGCAAATCTTCAACATTATCTCCCTTCAAGCAAGAGACTGAAACGAGTTGATCAGCGTTTTCAATAATCGATGAAATTTTAAGGTTTAACGCTTCATTGTCTATCGCTGGATTTTCTGACAATAAATTTTTTGATAGCCAGGTTGCAGCTTCGTTTTTATTAAAGTCGAGTTGTCTCGCTTCAATCAAGGACCCAATCGCTATGTGATGGCGTATGCGAGATACGTTAAGCAGGTATAGCTCTCTGGCTACAGCTGGATCAAACAAACCTTGATTGACAGCTTCTACATATTCTTGTTTCAGAGCTAAAATTTGCTCCTCCTTAATATTTTTTAGCGCTTCCTTCAAAGTCACATCGAGCGAAGGCGCATCATCGAACGTTCGAGACAACGAAAATCCATCAAGTTGATCGAGTTTCTCTTTTACAACAGCCTTTAGTCGATCTAGCGCTTCATTCTCAGGTGCTGTATCTGGAAAAGAATTTTCAGATACAGGTCTTTTATACGAAGTGTCAACCACTGAACCACCATCAAGAGAACGAACGACATTCACATATTGCGCATAATAATTCTTGATGGAAGCCAAAACCTCTTGATAATTCCGATCATTTTCAAAATCAGTCATGTTATTTCCTTATCATTATTCATTAGCACTGTATAGACCAGAAACAAAATAACTTCATGATTTTTTAAAATATTAACAAATCATAGACATGACTTTGACGAGACACGCCTCATACAACAAAGACAACTCATGGATCCTAAATGGATTTCATACCCATGCTTTATATAAAAATCTTACTGTGATGCTAGCGATCTGATTTTATATTTTGTCACGTGCGCCCCTGCACTGATTGATTGAATCCATAAGGTTGAACCATTTGCTGTCACTGATGCAAGCACCGTCCCACTTTATCAGCAATCATCACACCTGACTTGTGCATGCATCCCACAAGCTTAATCGGATGGTGATTTTTGTGCTTTATCTGATGTGTAAACTGAGAAGGGCATGGTTTTTGCTTAGATGTGTTCGTGAATACTATAGAGATCACTGTGCGTACTGACGGTGGATTGATCGTGTTTGTAAAAATATCGATGTGACCATCAGCGGTGTGATTAAAATGATCACAAAAGATCCATTTTTTGATTCATGATCTGTGTTGATGCGTTTTTTTGTTTTTGGGTATGGTGTTGATGTTGATCAAAACTGTATACGGATCTACTAATAGCTTGTTATGACATTGATGCTGGATACACTCTCGTCACAGATACAAACATGTGATGTACCCTTTTTGCTTGTCTTCAGACTCTATGTATTATGCCATAAAAACATGATATCAATACTCGTTACGTTTTTAATGCGCTGGGGGTTGAATTCATATCAGTTCTAAAAAACTGCACCTAACTCTCATTCATCTATGATTGAGTGAATCATTACAATTAATGACGTGTTTTATTGAGAGAGAGTAGATGGACCAGGTTTAGTTGGATCATATTGTGAATGCAAGTCCTCTTGTAACCCATTTTTTTTGTGTAGTTCTTCCATTGTCGCATACACCGTTGTGAGATTAGCGTGATTTTCTTTTTTAAAACCTTGCAATTTATCATCTGATATTCGATTTAGGTAAACCCTTCCTACACTATTAAGTGATTTATATTGTTTTTCTGGGTCATCTTTATGAATTTCTCTAATAAAGTCAACCATCTCTTGCGCAGTATGAGTGTCGGTACTAACATGTTGGCGCTTAGGATCATTGCCTGATTTTGTTTCCTCGGTTTTTCGCTGAGCTTTATTTATTTTTCTGTTCACGTACCAGACACCAGCTGCGACAGTCATTGCCTTTGCAAATTTTCCAACTATACTGTCTTTAGGTACTGCCTTAACTAATCTAACCAAAAGGCTTTTTAATTTATCCTTACTACTTTTTTCCGGCATGTTAACACCCTAATGACTCATTACTTAGTCACTATATAGCACTGATTTGAATAACGTTCATGATTTTTTATAACTATTTAAAGCTATTGATAGGCCATTGACCACTATTTGCCCCTTTCCCCATAATCTTGGTACAATAACCACATCGGGGGTCAATACAAATCCTGCAGACTTCTTATAGCTGATTCTCGGTTGCCAAGCATCATTGACAAAGTAATTAACAATCTTAAATGACGCGTTTGCCAGATCCAGCATGCCCTAACAAGCAATAGGTAATCAAATAATAGCCATGACGTTCATGGCATTGTTCATGCTCGTGAATTGACAGGGTGTTTGACAGGCCATTGCCATTGTGACACCGAGTCAATCGTGTCTACCAACATGTTTTTTAGTGCTTTTCTTAGTATTTTCTTTCGCAAGCACCTAAAATCAGCACGCATACGTCGCCGTATCATCCCTGGTTTTGGGGTTACTTATATCAAGAACTTGATTAGCCAGAACCAATCTTTTTTTACTGTGTGTCGTTGGAATCGCTATCCCCTTTGCCTTATTGGTTGAGCACATCCCAATTGTCGCTATCTCAGCGTAGGTGCCAGAGAGCTAGACTGTATTGAACGCTCATGTTACAATTGGACCATCTTTTTTGACGATGATCACATGACAGTTCGCACACGATTTGCCCCCTCACCAACCGGCTCCTTACACATTGGCGGCGCCAGGACGGCGCTGTATAACTATCTTTTAGCCAAAAAGCTCGGTGGCCAATTTATTTTACGCATAGAGGACACCGACAAAGCACGCAACTCTGAAGCATCACTGCGTCAGCTCGTCGAAGAACTAAACTGGCTGGGCCTTCATTGGGATGAAGGTGTTGATGCGGAAACGCTGCGACCTTTCGGCAAGTTTGGCCCCTACCAACAAAGCCAACGGCAAGCCATTTACGATCAATACATCCAACAACTGTTAGAATCCGGTCAAGCTTTTTATTGTTTTGCCGATGAAGCCACGATTGACCAACACCGCGAACAATACGCCAATAATCCTCAAGTACATTTCCAAAGCCCTGATAAAACCCAAAGCCTTGCGGATGCACGTACCCGTCTGGCTAACGGAGAATCCGCCGTCATTCGTTATCACAACACGCATACCGATGCCATTTTTACAATCCAAGACTTGGTACGCGGAGAAGTCAACTTCCCAGGCCATATGATTGGTGACTTTATCATTCAGCGTGCCGATGGCAGCCCCGTCTATAATTTTTGCTGCGCCATTGATGATTGCAATATGCAAATCACCCACGTATTACGTGGCGAAGAACACCTACCTAACACCCTTAGACAAGTGATGATTATAGACGCACTCGGACTCAAGCGGCCTGAATATGGTCATTTGTCCCTAATTCTTGGCGAAGGCAATAAGAAGCTCTCCAAGCGAGATGGTGCTGCGAGTGTTTCTGAGTACCAACAAGCTGGCTACATCCCCGAAGGACTGAATAACTACCTGGCATTGCTTGGTTGGTCCGACCCTGAGCACAGAGAAATACTCAGCTTAGATGATATGGCATCAGCTTTTAGCACAGATCGACTGCATGCCGCCGCCCCTCATTTCGATGCGCAAAAGTGTCGGTGGGTCAATCACCAGCAATTACAACGCTACAACGCGAAACAACTACACGCTGCCTGCACACCATTTCTATCTGCCGCCAACTTACTACCCAAGCAAGGACCTGAATGGACTGAGTCAGTGCTACCACAGTTCCAATTAGATTTACATGTGCTTGCAGATTGTTGTCCAATTTTTGCAAAACTATGTGATCATGCCGCACTGCTAACACCTGCAGCACATGACGTTTTACAATGGCCACACGTCAGTCAACTGTTAGATCAATGGCTAGATGCGCTATTAGACACGCTACCCAAAGGGGAAATTAACCTTGATGCGCCCAACCTTCACAGCGGCTACCTCAAGTCATACCCAGAGAACAAGGCAAACTTCAGAGCGATGATTCAATACATCAAAGGGCAAGTTGCGAGTGACCCGCATGCCAGTAAATTATTGCCCAGCACGCTATATCAAATCATTGATTCAATCATTCTCGCCAGCTCAGGGCAACTAAGAAAAGCCTTAATCGATATCATTGATGCAGAGGTCTATATCGAGATTACGAAACAGTTACAACAAGCATTTCAGGTCAAAGGCAAACAGCTATTCATGCCGCTTCGCGTGGCCATCATCGGTAACAATGAAGGCATGGATCTAAAATTAGCCTGTCGCTTAATTCCCGTAGGGAGCCTAATCAAGCGCGCGCTCTATGCTATTTTGAGTCAATCTAACAAAGCCTAGCGCATGATTTCTAGACCATTCCCTCAATCGCGCATGCGTAGACTCCGTAAACACAGCTGGTTACGGAGTCTAACCCAAGAGCATATTCTATCTGTCCAAGATCTGATTTTGCCTTTATTTGTGCATGCGCACAGCCACTCGTCCCCTATCGATACCCTCCCAGGGGTGATGCGTCACAGTATCGACGACTTAGTCACTGTCTGTCGTGAAGCCGCAAAGCTTGGCATTCCTGCAGTTGCATTATTTCCTGTCATCAATAACGATCAAAAAGATGCGTTAGGCTCGGAAGCCTACCGTGAGGACAACTTGATGGCACAAGCCATCGCAGCCATCCGTACCCATGAGCTCAATCTCGGAATCATCTGTGACTGTGCATTAGACCCGTACACTGACCATAGCCACGACGGCGTATTGCAAAGCGATGGCGATGTGGATAATGACCGAACCATTGCCTTATTGGCTAAACAAGCCATCAGTCTTGCACGCGCGGGTGCCGATATCATCGCACCATCCGATATGCAAGATGGTCGTATTGGTGCGATTCGAAAGGCACTGGATGCCGAGGGCTTTCAAGAAATCAGCATTTTATCCTACACCGCCAAATATGCGTCGAGCTTTTACGGACCTTTTCGCGATGCCGTTGGCGCCCAAGGGCTTCAATCAGGCCAATACCCAAATCAAAAGCCCGATAAACAAACCTACCAAATGCAGCCTGGAAATCGCTTGGAAGCAACGCATATCGCCACACAACACCTCGCTGAAGGCGCTGATTGTCTCATGGTCAAACCAGCCATGCCCTATTTAGATGTTTTGCTTCAACTCACCGAATCAAGTCAGGCGCCAGTATTCGCTTACCAAGTTAGCGGAGAATTCGCAATGCTTCACCACTACGCAACCGCTATGCAAGCAGATTTTATCAAAATTTTACACGAAAGCTTAATAGGCTGTAAACGTGCTGGTGCACGCGCAATACTTACGTACGGAGGATTAGAAATGGCAAAACAT
>DCKN01000094.1 GCA_002320385.1 Proteobacteria bacterium UBA1673 | reverse complement strand
CTTAGCGGTTTGCATACCCTTATTGGCAATTCGTGTTGGCTATAAAAACAACGCGACATTGTATAAAACATTAGTAATCGGCGGATTAAAAGGAGGCTTATCATTAGCGCTCGCATTATCAATACCCAGAGACTATCCAGGTTTTACAGTGATCTTTGATATGACTTATGCTGTAGTGGGCTTCACAGTGATTGTGCAAGGACTTTCAATCGAGCGGTACCTAAAGCTACTAAAAATGCGATCTAAGACAGTTGATGTCGTCATCTAGATCATACCATATGTTGGCCTTAGCAGGCGATCAAATCCATCGGCTCCAGCTCAAAACTTTATTTCTCGATTGATAGGGAAACAACAATAGCCTTGTCTTTTCAAATGCGCTATTGGGTCTGGGGCAGAAGGGGCGGATTGGAAACAAGTTCATAATTGATATTTTAAAACTGTTGCCAGTTCGAATGCCAACGAAGTACAGCTTGGCAGTCAGAGAGCTGACTTTGGTACCGCTTAGCATCAGCTGCAACCCTCAGTGCAAAGCGATGCAGTGGTCGCGATCGACGATATTTTTTTTGATGATAACCCGTTGGACCGTCATGAAACAAAAAATAGTACTCGTAAAAGTCATCACCACTGCGTAACTGTTTTTCGTGGCGGTCAAAATACCAATTGACAAAATGTATATGATCAATCAAGGCATATCGGCTCACCAAACCACCCTGTGCTCTAGAGAAGTCCGACCAGGTTGGATCAGTGACCTGAGCGTAGCCACGCGCAGTGCTATAGTAACGCCAAGGTATCCAATCTTGAATCAGCCAGCTTTTTACAGGCCTTGCCTTGGCCTTAAAGTTTGATTCGTGTTTGATCACTGCAAGCGTGAGTGCTTGTCTCGACGGTGTTGGTGCATAAAACAAAACTGCCTGATTGATACGAGGATTGTCGTATAAAAACTGACAAGCATCGCTCTGACTGCTTATAGTGATCGGTTGGTGGCAGCCAGAAAGCAAGCCAAGGATCAGGGCAGGCAGGTAAAGTTCTACCTTTCTACTGACTCGGTTGCGAAACATTAAGCCTCTATGGCATCAAAATGATCCGCATGCTCTGACGCCACATTTTCGATCTCAGAGTAGGTTTCTTTAGTGCGAATACTAACAAAGAACGTCATTATGATAGCCAGGGGTACATAGACAAAAGCAAACTGAAAATCACCAACTAGATGCTCAGTGCCCGCTACGTTATTGGTAAGATTGAGAAGATATCCAGAAAGCGGCTGAAATATGACACCAGATATCATGACCATCATGTTGGTCATAGCCATAGCGGTCCCCGCAGACTTACTACAGGCGATTTCTTCAGACATTGGAAATACCAGTACTTGAGAACTTGTTGCTAGGCCGGTCAGAAACAAACACAAAAATAACAATGGTTGTGAGATGTTTGTGCAATAGAGCACGATGGTCATGCAAGTGAATGAAACAATACTGCCGAATTTAACTGGCATCAATCGGGATCTTAAGTAATTAGATAATGAGGTCACTAGCGGGCCACCACATGCCATACCAACAAACATCATACAGTTAGCAAGCGCAGCTTGCTCAGGACTCATATGGTGCGCGACCTTGAGGAAGTCAATGCCCAAGAACTCTGCAAAGACCACAATCGGCGCCCACAATAAACACCCGATTGCACTGACCTTCCATAATTCTCTGTTTGCGACAAGAACGTAAAATCTTTGTAGGACCTCGTACATGTTTGGACCGGCCTCGGTGATTTCAGACTGCGCAGTGACTTTTTTACCTGCAAGATGAAATACCACAGCCAATGCGAACGTAAGGCCTAGACCAAAAATTGCAGCACAAATAGAGGCATGCTGCCATGATGTTTGAGCAATCAGTTGCGTTAGAACAACATCACCAAGCATCGCGCCAATCTGACCAAGTGCCATGGTCGCGCCAGATACAACTGCGAAATGGTGCTTTGGTAAGAACTGTGTGGCTAATTTCAACACACCGACAAATGCGAAGGCGGAGCCAAACCCAACGAGAAATCGACCAACTTTGGCAACGATCAAATAATGACTACAAACAAACAAATAAGCGCCGATAGAGCATGATAAACAAGCAATAATCATCAATGTTTTCGGCCCATAGCGATCAACCAGGAGTCCAACTGGCAATTGCATCGGGGCATAAATGTAATAGTAGTAAGCAGTAAGGCTACCGAGCTGAAAGTCGTTGATCTGATAGTGCTGCATCAACTCTGCATTCATCACACTTGGCGCGACACGCAGCAAATACTCGTAGCAATAAAACACAGCGGCTAAAAATACAATTGCCATGCCAATAGCGACCGAGAAGCTATTCTCATCGTATTGTTTTTCAGTTAAGTGAGATTGCATAAGATACCTCCTAAATTGAATAGCCATGTGCCGGCTTGGTTTCTATGTTGTCTGATATTATTGTTGTTGGTCAGCGCGTACTGTTGGTTACATAATCCCACAAAGGCATCGGATTGTCAAGCATAGGCCTGGTTTAATTAATAAGTCCTTAAGAATCAGACGGGTTTAATACGGCATTTCAATGATTTCATAATCAGGTGACATCATTAAGATCAATGATTTTGTCAAAATGTTTTACAAGTGCATGATCGTGCGTCGCCATGATAAGCGCCATGTTAGAAATACGCTGACACTGGGTCAATGTCTGCATAACCTGATCAGCACTATCGCGATCGAGATTGCCGGTTGGCTCATCCGCAAATAAGATATCCGGCTGGTTAATAATCGCACGTCCAATCGCAACACGCTGTTTTTCCCCACCGGATAGAGAATTGGTATTTCTCGGCGCAAGATGATCAATATTCAATTGTTGCATGATCTGTTCAGCTTTCACCTGTGCTTTCTGATGGGATAAGCCGGCAACAACTGCAGCAAGCGCAATATTCTCAATCGCACTGAAATCTTGCATTAGATTAAACGTTTGATAAACAAATCCAATGGCATGGCATCGCAGATAAGCCCGCGCCTTATCACTCAGTGAATCATGCGCACGTTGGTTGATGCATATCGTGCCACTTTGACTATGCTTTAGGCCGCTGAGCAAATGTAATAGTGTGGTTTTTCCGCTACCAGAACGACCAATCAATGCAACTTTTTCTCCAGCATGGACCTCAAGATTAAAGTTATCGATTATCGGCACGCTATTTTGATCAAACCGATGACACACATTGAGTGCACTGAGTACGCTATCATTCATAACGCAAAACCTCGGCTGGTTGAACGCTACAAGCCATGTAGGCAGGGTAGAGTGATGCTAGAATCGCCAGTGCAAATGTTGCGATCGCAATCTTGATGATATCATACAACGAAACAATTGAAGGCAGATAGTTAAGCATGAATACCTGATCTGAAACCAATTTAATATTAAATTGTTGTTCAACAAATTGAACCATATCAGTAATATAATGGCCTATTACAGCACCACTTAACGAACCGATACATACTGCAGCAAGTGCCAACATAAGGCTCTGTAATACAAAAATGGACAAAATGTGATGTTTGCTCACCCCAATCGTTCGCAATAATGCAATTTCTTGCTTACGCTCCATGACAATCATGACTAAGCTGGTCACAAGATTGCAAGCTGCGACAATCACCACAAGTGATAATACGATAACCATCATCAAGCGTTGCATGCCCAATGACGCCAATAACGCCTGATACTGCTCACTGATATCATTGATGGTATAACCATCCGATAAATCTTTCTGAACAAAAGACTTTAATTGATGGATATGATCAAGTCGATCAGCAGTCACGGCAAGCTCATTAATTGTATCGGGGCTTAGGTTGAGAGCATCCGCAAGATCATAAATTGACATGTGCAAGCTTCGTTGATCCGTGACAAAAGTTTGATTGATAACAGACGCAACACGAACGCGAACTGCAATGGGTTCTTTTTGTGTGAATTTTCCGCTAGGGTTGGCCGTCATCACACTAAATGTATCACCGATTTCAACCGAGAGACTCCGTTGTAAATCACGAGTGATACGCACGGGCACGATTGCTGGCTCTTTTGGCGTATTGATATTTTTTTCAGGGGTGATTAACCTTGGCCAAGGTTGTTCAAAATGACCAATAAGCTGAACAGGCGGTGTGTTCATCTGTGACACAACAACACCGTAGGTGCGAATCCTCGGCGTAACATTTTGAACGATCGGTAGCTGTTGTATGTCGGTTGCCGTTTGTTGCCACCCGCGCCACCAGAAATCTTCATGGGTGATGATGATATGCGGCTTAATCTGGGCCAATGATTGCGTTATTTCATGTCGAAAACCATTGAAGATCGAACTGATGACAATCAATATGGTAACACCAACGGCAATCCCTAGAACCGATAATCGCTGTACAAGTAGAGCGAAATGGTTATATCGAGACGATCGTGCATAACGAGATGCGATGTAGAAAACTAAACTCTGCGTCATAAATTGCCCGGGGCCGGAATCGAACCGGCACGTAAGTCACCTTACGAGGGATTTTAAGTCCCTTGCGTCTACCAGTTCCGCCACCCGGGCTAAACTAGGCTGAAGCCGGAATCGAACCGGCGTCCGCGGCTTTGCAGGCCGCTGCATAACCACTCTGCCACTCCGCCATCTAAAATATTGGAGCGGGAAACGAGTCTCGAACTCGCGACCTCAACCTTGGCA
>DCKN01000075.1 GCA_002320385.1 Proteobacteria bacterium UBA1673 | reverse complement strand
TTATTTGCACCCTCTTCTGTTGCATCTACAAATATTTCTCCATCAGGTCCTTTCCACGCAGGTATTTGATGTCCCCACCAGAGTTGCCGGCTGATGCACCAATCTTGTATGTTCTCAAGCCAGTGAAAATAGGTATTTTCGTTGTTTTTTGGATAAAAGGTTACCTTGCCTGAACGAACAGCGTCGATGGCTGGTTCAGCCAGTGGCTTACAGCGTACAAACCATTGTTTGGTTAGATAGGGTTCAATCACCACACCACTACGATCGCCTATGGGTAGTTGTAGTGTATGGGGTTCGATTTTATCGATGTACTCAAGTGTTTCGAGTGCCTCAATGACTTGTTCTCGTGCTGCTTCGCGAGTGAGCCCTCTGAATGCTTCAGGTACGTTATCATTTAAGCATGCGGTTCGGGTTAGGATATTGATGATAGGTAAATTATGCCGTTTCCCCATGTCATAGTCGTTGAAGTCATGTGCAGGCGTGATTTTGACGCAGCCAGATCCAAAGTCCATGGATACATGATCATCGCCGATGATTGGTATTTCTCTATTGCACAGCGGTAGGGTTACTTTTTGACCTATGAGGTGGGCATAGCGTTTATCTTCAGGGTGTACAGCAACGGCAGTGTCACCAAAAAGTGTCTCGGGTCGCGTGGTGGCAACAATCAGATAATGCGTCGGGTCGTCTGTCAATGGATAGCGCATGTGCCATAGCGAGCCCTTACTTTCTTTATTGATTACCTCTAGATCGCTGATAGCTGTTTCAAGCTTTGGGTCCCAGTTGACTAAGCGTTCACCGCGGTAGACTAGGTCATCTTCGTAGAGCTTCACAAAGCAGTTGGTTACAGCATGAGATAGTGAAGCATCCATGGTGAATTTTTCGCGACTCCAGTCGACGGATGCGCCTAGGCGTCGAATTTGTTTGGTGATCATGCCTCCGGATTGGTCTTTCCAATCCCAGATAGCATCGATAAAAGCGTCACGACCTAAGTCATGTCGTGTGGTATTGTTAGCCAGTAGTTGTCTTTCGACCACCATTTGTGTGGCGATTCCGGCATGGTCTGTGCCAACTTGCCATAAGGTGTTTTTGCCCATAGCACGGTGATAACGCGTCACACAATCAATTAAGGTGTTTTCAAAGCCGTGGCCCATGTGCAGACTGCCTGTTACATTCGGAGGGGGAATCATAATGCAAAAACTATCACCTTTACCGCTGGGTTTAAAATGCCCCATGGTTTCCCATTGTACATGCCAGTAGTCTTCAATTTGACGAGGGTTATAGATTTTTTCCATGGCTTACATCCTCACAGTATTTGGGGTGATCGATTGTGCTTTGTATTGTGCAAATACATCGCGCATTTGAACTTTTTCTTTTGGCTGATTACTAACCCACTCAATGATCTCATGGTGCTTAGGTGGATTTTTTACAGCTTGGTTGGTGAAATTGAAAAGGCTAAGACAAGCCCCTGCATCTTCAATATTGTCGCTTATGGTTACTTGGCAGTATGCTGGATCATAAAGCCCAGTTGAATGCGGCAAAAAATCAAATTGCTCAGACCAAAGGTAACGATTGATAAATGCTGTCTGCTCGGCATCTTTGGTCAAGCAGAAGGCTGGCTTGTGTTGTTGTATCCAGGTGCGCAGCAGTTGGCCGCACAAGTCAAGGCGATTGTGCGTCGCGTTTGGATGATCAATGATGAATGTTACTTGATTCACAAAACTATCCGGAAAAAGCACTCGATTTTAACATATTGTTTGCGTTAATGATAGACTTTGCGAGGTGTTAGATTGCCACATGCAATTTCAAACACGCAGTCTTAATGGCTAATGCCTCACTGTGATGTTTTTGTCTTGTTGACGCTACATATGCTTAAGAATGTAGTTGGTTAAATAATAAGCAAAGCTTAGCCACATGATATAAGGCACCAGTAGAAACCAGGTGGTGATTTTCTCTGATATACTGCGAACCACAAGAATGCAGTTGATGATGATTAAAACAGCAATGCCCAATAGAGATAAAGATACAAATTGAAGTTTGAAGAATATCAAAGGCCAGCTGTAGTTGATGGCCAGTTGCACTAAAAACAGCGTTCGTGTGGTCGATGATGCATTGTCGTTTTGCCATAACGTCCAACCGTAGATGGCAAGACAAATGTACAGGCTTATCCATGCAACGGGGAAGACCCAATTATCAGGGGTAAGACTGGATCGATTCAGTTTATAATACCATGGGCCAGGTGCAGAGAAACTGCCGATGACTGCACTGATTACCTGCAGACTGATGATCCAAATAATCAATTGGGTCGCTGGGTGTTTAACGAGCTGTTTTAAGCGTTCCTGCATCAATCTATCCAAAGTAATTGTCTTGAAGATAGCATGTGTAATGTGCATCCACAAGTAGGATGGTAACCATCATATTGAACGTATGGACGCGTTTATGCGCAGATTTTGCGCGTTAAGTTTGCAGATCGGTTGCTTCCGCAGTATCATATTGTCAGAGGTTTTATGATTGTTTTTAACTATTTTACGCACCAACTGCTGTTTCGTACTTTTAAGTATGCTGTCTTGTTAAGCATTCTGATAAGTTTTATTGAGAGCCTCAGTCATGCATTTTTATTGCCAATATCGTTAACAATGCTGCAGCATCTCGCGCTTTGGGCGCAGTCTTGGCAGTGGTTTGTCTGTTTTTCATTGCCTGCTTGTTTTTACAGCGCCTATCTTGTGACTGCAACTGGATTTTCCAAGACTCAAGAGCTGGCAATCATGCAGTTTTATGTTGCGCCACGGGTGTGGTGTTTTCGAACTGTGATGCTGGGGCTCCTGTTGAGTGGTTTTATGTTTATGAGTTTAGGGTGGGTAATCCCTAAGGGTCAAGCTACGCAACAGACATTCATGATCACCATGCTCAATGATATTCAGTTGCCTAAACTTTTGTCTGGTCAGTTCAATCATATTGAAATTGGCGGTAAGAAAATGGTGATATTTAAAGACAAAGCCAAAGGACATAAGCTTTTTGTTGCCTCTGGGTCTGGTGGGCAGAGTGATGGTGCGCAAACCCTTATCAGTGCATCCAAAATGCATTTAGTCAAACAGGATCAGTCCCTTGCAATCAGCTTTGTTAATGGTCAAAGTTATGCGTTTGATGCTCAGAATTATCTTAAATACGCGATTACATTTGATGATAGCCAAGTGCCATTAGTATTGACTAAGGGGCGTGTTGATATGCAACTGGATCATCTAACCAATAATCAACTGATGCGCTCTGATTCGATTCAGGCAAATCGGTTACTGGCTTGGCGGCTGCATTTATCATTGACAGCACTAGGACTTACGGCCGTTGCCTTGATCATGGTCGACTATCTTACCTGTCGTAAGCATTCTTCTCGAGTGTATATCGTCTCGGGGTTACTTGCGTTTGCTTATTACATGAGTTTGTTGATCGTAAAGCAAAAAGCCGGGCTATTGCATGGAAATATGGTTCATCTGGCTTATCTTGTTTGCCATATCAGCACGATCTTGTTAAGTTGGTTGCTCACGAGATGGACTACGTTGGTTCGCGCTCAATAATGGTTTAAATGGCTAGTAGATCTTAGCGCGAAAAAAAATAACGCCCCGAAGGGCGTTATTAGGGTTGGAGCCTTAATCGACTTCGATAACGTTCTTTTTCTTATATAGTGAACGTTCTAGAAAGTAAGTCGGTTGCAGCGCTTGCCTTTGCTCGGTTACTGTTTGTGCTTTTTGCATCCTTTTGGCTTGGTGTTGCACTTGCCTTCACTGATGCTGCTGGAACAGAATCATTCGCTGAGTCCGGCGTTACCTCTGATTGGCTTCGGGTAGTTAGGCCCTTAAGGTAGTTGAAGACCGTGTCGATGATTGGCATCTTCATGGCGTTAGCTACATTTCCAAATGTTGTGGCTAGAAAATCTTTGGCCTGAACCATTTTTTCTTCAAGTAACGGTAGGAAATTGATCGCACTGATAAGACTACTAATCATGCCGAATATGTCAAAGGTTTTTTCGCTAGACTGGTTGTCTGTTTCGATGCCATTTGCGCCCGTGTCTTGCACGTATTGATTATGATTTTCCTGCTTATCTTTTAAGCTTGCTTCAATGGCAATTTGTTCTTGCTGATTGAAAGTACCTAATAGACCAAATAATCCAGTGTCCTTCTCCTCATTAATTTGTGCTTGCCTCAATCGTTCTTGCTCAAGTTGCAATCTTTTTGCTTCAGCTTCTCTAGCAGCATCGGCTGCCTTTTTTCTTTCTAATCTTTTACCCATGATAGGTTCTCCTTATTTTATTAAATCATACTTTTGATTATTTTATCTTTGTGACAGGCATCAGCGACGTTGCAGTTGCATTCACTGATGCTTGAATTTACATGTTATGTGTTGCTCCTGCTGCAGCATCAACTTCAACTTTTGCTCCTGTTGGTGCTTTTTCTTGCATATTACCTAGAGCGATACTTCCTACGCATCGACAAAATGTTTCTGCGCTCTCTGCAGCTTGCTTGAAACTTTTAATGTTTGTATCGTAATAGTCTTTAACGCTGCTCAAGTCTTTACGAAAAGAATCTAAGCTATGAAGCATATCTGTGAAAAAATCTGAAATTGACTTTATCATGGCGCTAAGTCCATCTTTAATCCATTTCCAAGTGTCTTCTATTAATTGGCTATAGTTATACTCGAATACTGGTTTTACGAAACGGGCATATGCTTCTTTTGCACCTTCTTTACATCGTTGATAAAAGTTTGTTTGTGTTTCTTCCATTAACGGTGTGTTTTCTTCTGTTTGTCTCATGTTATTTTCCTTTTGAGATTTGTTGTGATGTTATTTTATTACTATGTGAGTCGGTTGTCAACTATTATTTGCTTTTTATTTGTTTTTTTATCAACTAGGGCTGATTTAACTGCAAATAATGCGGATTTATCCAGGATAACTTGCCTTGTTATCGCTTAAACTATTCATATAATTCGTTTTATTACGGGCTAATGTCCTGGTTAATCTGTTAATGCTTCACTTCATTTTCTTTTTATTGTATAATCCCGCAGAATTGTCTGTACTGGAGGAAAGTTATGTCTTCATCAATCTTTATACTGATCATTTTAGGACTGTTGATTGCTTATACAATCTATGTCTACAACCACTGTATCGCAATGATAGAAGCTGTCAAGAATGATAGTAAGCAGATCGATATTCAGTTGGATCGTCGCTTTAAAGTGTTCGAATCGCTGATTGAGGTTGTTAAGAAGTATATGGATTTTGAAAAATCCACTTTAAAAGATGTTGTGATGCTTCGTAATGAGGCTGTGGCTGCTAACCAATCCGGTGACCAGAGCAAGCGCATGCAAAATGAAAATGCCATCTCAGGCATGCTTGGTAACATCAAAGCCGTCTTTGAACAATATCCTGACCTGAAGGCTAATCAGAATGCTATGCAGCTGCAGGAAGAGATTGTTAATACTGAGAACCAACTCACCTTTGCTAAGCAATCTTATAATGACGGTGTTGAGAAATATGAAGCTTTCAAGAAACAATTTCCTGCTGTGATGGTTGTTAATGCTTTTGCGTCGACGCTTAGTGTTGCTTTTGATTACTGGCAACTAAGCAGTGACGATGCAAAGAAAAAAGAAGACTATACTGTTAAATTATAATCTATGAAGCAAAACCAGCATATCGATCTTGAGCGTTCGCGTGTCGATTGGCGTGGAACCATAAAGTCCAATACGCGCAAAACTTATATGGTTATGTTTTTGTTTTTTTTAACCTATACGCTTTTTGGTTGTATTCTAGATTTGTTGCTATGGGTGCCAAGTACTTATGGTTCTTTCAATGCGACTAATCATAGTCATCAACAACCAATGAGCGCAATGGTTGCCTATATGGCAGCGTATCTTACTGAATGCATTCGAGGGGAACATGTTCCGGTGATTGTCTTTGCACTTCAATTTGTTGCGATTGGTGCAATTTTGTGGACACGTTTTCGACATAAAAGTATTATGCTGATGGGTACGAAGTTTTCCCAGATCACTGAAGCAACATCAGATT
>DCKN01000116.1:551-6116 GCA_002320385.1 Proteobacteria bacterium UBA1673 | reverse complement strand
TTTAACGTTTTTTCTTTTGAGATATTTGCTATTATTCGGCTGCAGATGGCGCATGGCACTTGTCTTTTTTTTAGAACGTGTTACTCTTAATATCGCAATGAATTAAAGGAGTTATAGTGCGCCAGAAATCACCCAATGTAGATACCATGTCAAGTGGCTTCCGATTGTTATCGTCATTTAGCCATCCGTCTGTAGAGCGTTTTTATTCCTTGGTGAAGCATTCTAGCTCTTCTGCGCTAGGGCTGCGTGCAAGTCTTTCGATGCGCGTTGTTTTTCTTATTGCGCTAAACATTTACGCTTTTTCTCGTGGTGTTGTCATTGGTCATGTCTTTCTCATGGCAACGTTAGGGGCGATGGGTGTTCTTGCACGACCTCGCCGCCAAAGCTTGTTTGTTGAATGTATTGCAGGATTGCGACTCGCATTTCCAATCTACGCATTGGAGTTATTGAGTATTATTGTGCTTAGTAATTATTTTTACCCCGCTGCTTTGTTTGGTCTCAGCCCGATCTTGCTAGGTTGTGTGGTGTTGGATTTTGTGTTTTTAACCAATAAAAATCTCATGCGAAGACTCGTGCCAGATGTGCAAGCGGGTGCTTCGGTGCTTTTGCTATGGCAGACGATTGTTTCTCGTGGGTATGATTGGATGAAATCCCTGGTGCACACAGGAAGCAAACCTGAGGTTTCAACTGGTAAAACTTCTGTACCAAACCGAGCTAAAAATGGTCGCAGTTTAAACGATCCTCTCTCTGTAGGTAAGCAGAACTCGGACAAACACAATTTAGATTCAGGTCAACCTATGTCCCCTCAAGGCGGATCAGTGTCTCCTGATTTGTCTGACAAGATCCTAGGTGGTGATGTTGAAAGTGTAGCTGGACAAGCTTATAAAAGTCCCCTCAATTCACCTCTTCGCCAGATTGAATCCCAGCTACTCAACGAGCTGCAGTTGTGGCAACAAGCATCACAAGATCCTACTGTATCATCTGAGCAACCAAAGATTGACGAAATCATCTCGTACATAGAGCGTGAGTTAATGGATGGTATCCATCAGTCATTTACTGATGTGGGAGTCGAAGGTAATCTTCATGAACAGCTAGCTGATTGTGGTGCAGATGAGGTGTCGTTTATTGGCCATGTTGCAAGACGGTTCCTTGCGCAAGCGCAATTGTCAAGTGCGCAAAAGCAACCTTTGATTGGGCCAATTAGACTGTTTGCAACTGCCGATGATAATTTTGAAAATCATGTAGAAGATGCGGGTCGTCCTGAGTTGCAGTTAGGTGGCCAAGGTGGTGAGCCTGTTAAAGAAGGTGCTCGTTCAGAATCTGATTCTGATTCTGATTTTGATTCTGATTCTGATTCTGATGAAGAGCAGGAAATGCCTGGTACTGCAGAGGTATTACAAACTGTCAAAAATACTGTTAGTGACGTCATTGGTTCGGCAGTCACTAGCGTGGTTGGTGTTGTAGGAGCCGGGGCGAGCTTGTTGTCTCCAAGTAAACCAAGCGGGCGAGTCGGGGAAGATTTTCAAGTTATTTCGACTGAGGAATCCGGAGTACAGGGGCATGATCTATTCTCGACACCGGCGTCGAGTATCCATTCACCCGCCCGCTCTTCGCGTGCTGGATCACTTGATGGTGATACTGAGAATAGTCATGAATTTGCTGATGCGATTATTGGGCATGTTGATAGTGGTGCTAGCGAAAGTTGTGATGATCAAGGTTTCACACGTGATGTGCCATCTACGGTTCGCCCCACATCTGGAATGAAAACCGGAAGTTCAGACGATGAAAATGGACTCTTTTGTGATGCGTCATCTACGGTTCACTCCACGTCTGGAATGAAAACCGGAAGTTCTGACGATGAAGATGGACTCTTTCGTGATGCGCCAGATACGGTTCTTTCCACATCTGGAGTGAAAACCGGTGGTTCTGACGATCATGATCCGGTAGTGTTTGACGACATTGATTATGAGCTTGGCCAGAAATCCGGGGGCATTGGTAATCCAGGCCCAGGCCAATTAAACTAGAGATTCTTAGACGGGTGGCCATTTTCTGTAACGAATAGCCGATGAAGCTCTGAGTTTATTGGATGAAAATGGTTGATTGAATTAAAGACTTAGCTGGGCGGTTATTGGGTAATTATCGAGAGTGCCTCATGTTGTTGATTGATCGTTTGAGCGCGGGCATAGTTGTGGCAGTCATGGCCTTATTGTCGGCGGTTTTTTTTTGGGCTATTGGTTTTCTAGCTTGGACTTCTTTGCAGTATGTTCTACTGGGCTTGTCAGCGAGCTTTGTGGTGTTTTCTTATGGCATAAATTCATCGCATGCGACACATCTTAGATTCTCGAAACTATCCAAAGTATGGCAGCGTGTTGTTGGGAAAATGCCTCAAATTTATGCCCCATATCTGCTGACACCGCCTCGTCACTCTTGTTCCATTTCAGTAAAATCTGTTACCACCTATGCTACTGATACAGATGCCAATGAGATGAACTATGACTCGAATGCATCCACCGATAGTGATGAGTTCGACCCTCAACTGAATGATTTAAGACAAGGGATCGTTCCTAAAAATCTGTCTTCATCGTTTGCTGAAGTGAGCCTTAGTTCGTACTATCTCAGGGTAGAGTTATCTATGGATGAAGCAATTAGAAAGCTTATTTCATGTGTCTGTTTAGTTCAAACAAAGCCTGATTTTTCATCACTTCGAGACGAGATTGTGACAGCTAGAGTATTAGAAGGCTCAGTGTCGGAAACGCATTCTTCATGTTCAAGAGGCACTCTTTTAGCATCAAACTGTCGCGCATCTATTATTAATTTCTCTGCTGAATCTACTCAGCATATCGATGTAACCATGCTTGATTGTCATATTGAATTTAAATTACTGTCGAGTATTCTCTTGGTGCTGAGAGATATTATGTCTCATGACGATGATCTAGACGATATGCATGACCAGCTCGATGCAATTTTACATGTGTTTCGATCTTTGATCCCTAGCTTTTACGATTTTAATTTGCATCTCCGTGATCAAGAGTTTTGGATATTTAAACCCGGTTCTTTCAAAATGACTGTGGACGATTTGGTTGCCTATGCTGAGTGTGTTCAAGCTCAACAAGATCTTTACTCTGACTATTTAGACCAGCGTGTTGAATCATTTTACTATGGCGTTAAAGGTTCGCAAGGATTACATAATGATCATAAACATAAAGTTGATCGCTTAGAGTCCTATGATACGTTGTCAGTTCACTATTCAAAGCATAAGCCTAAGCGATTGGATGTATTGTTACGCAATTTGTTTTTTCTTCGAACACATTGCTCTCGTGAAAATATGGATTATGAAAAATTTGATATTAAATGTCAGCAGATCATGATTTCTTTGGCTAGAATTATTTATGCTTGTGCAAATCATCATGCCCATAGCTTGCCCTTGGATGCTGTCGCACAGCACATGCTGGGCGTGCGGTATTATTGTAGTGCATTGGGCGTCGTTCATTTTCATGAAAGCGAGGAAGGCTTGTGCTCTTCGGCCCCGTTTAAACCAATAACCAATCTGAATCGTCTCAAGTATCCTTAAAATTGATAAGATTTATTACAGTTTAATGATTTTATAGAATGAATTTGAGCTTTGCTGGCATTGGCGTTGCTAGATGTCATTTTTTTTTGTACTCTTGATGATGTGGATTATATTAGAGGGTTCTTATGCGGTCTTCTTCGCCATCTATGCTTTTTTTTGGATTAAATAGACTAGGTTTAATAGCATCTTTAGTGGTTTTGTTAGGATTTGCGTCGGGGCATGCACTACTTATTTGTAGTTTTTTTGCTGTGCTTGCTGGTGTTGTTTCCATTGTGTACACATCGCCATTTGTTGCGGCTAAATATTTTTTTACCTTGCTTTTTTTAGAGTCGACCAGGGCATCGCATGTTAGTCATTTGACTGCCTCTAATCGTGATTTTACAAATATTTCTCTTAAGCCGCCATCACCAACAGATCAAAAAGCTCAATGGTTTCATAGACGGTATGATAATTGGTCGTCCTTCTTGAATCTCCGCGCTCTGACGCCTCCGGCCCCGGCCACTAAATCATCTGATATTTTATCTCCTCGTAGCCTAGAAAGAAGACGGGCGCTTGGGGATCTCAAGATATGTTTGCAAAGATTTACGAATATGATTCGGCAATATGGTCTCGATGAGTCGGCTGCAGATGATGTGTTGACTGAGTTGCATCGTCAATATGAGTCAAAACTTGATAGTATTTGTATGAATATAGGTTCAGATCTGAGTGATTTTTATCATCGTGATTCTAACTTTTTTCTTTATGTTTCTGGTGCGCTCAGGCACTCATATCTCCGTCCCAGCATGGACGATTTACATCAAGATGCTTTAGACATTGGTCAAGGCATTGACAAAATCTTAAGCGAATTTGAGTCGCCAGTGATAAAGTGTAATCCTCAAAGAAGATCAATAGGCGGTAATTGGGGTAGTGCATTTCAATCTTTCCAGGGGAGTAGGCAGCCACTCTTTTGTTTAGATCCCGAGATCGAAAAAAATGCTATTATGACTGATCTGAATGATATTTCAGCGCATAGTGATGGTACTGGCTACAATAATTATACAGAAATTGATGATCATACTGCTGGACGAAGTGCATCAACAACGGTGAGTGAACTTGATCGTAAGGTTTACGGCCATCATGAATTTTAATGAGTAAGTCTGATTGTCGAGCATGATTATTGATGTTAGTTATTATTATTATCTTAAGTGTGCTTGTCGAATCATGATTGGGTACTTACTTCTAGGTTGAAAAATTTGCAATTCTTGAATAGCCCATTATAATGCCAGCTATGAAAGATAGTATACGTAAAAGACTCGATCAAATATTGGCGTTGCGCCAGCGTTTGCAATTTGAGTTGAGTGACCAGTCTATCACAAGTGATTTGCAAAAATACCAGAAGTTGACTAAAGAACTGCATCAGGTAGAACCGGTTGCAGAGGCATACGAAGATTATCTTGCTTGTGAATCGCAAGTTAAAGCGACGCAGTTGATGCTTGAGGACGAGCAATCTGATGCCGATTTGATTGAGATGGCAAAAGAAGAGCTAGATTCGTTATCTGCTAATATCGTTGACATAGAACATAAATTGTTATCTTTGCTCATCCCGACTGATCCGGATGATGATAAGAATGTTTATCTTGAGATTCGTGCTGGGACTGGAGGTGATGAGGCTTCTTTGTTTTCTTCAGATTTATTCAGGATGTATCAACTATTTGCTCAATCTCAAGGTTGGCGTTGGCAGCCGGTTAGTACGGCTCTTAGCGATCAAGGTGGGTTTAAAGAAGTTGTTGTTCACATAACCGGTAGTGCTGTTTTTTCTAAACTTAAGTTTGAGTCAGGGACGCACCGTGTTCAGCGTGTACCACAAACCGAATCACAAGGGCGTATCCATACGTCTGCATGTACAGTTGCTATTTTACCTGAGGCAGAAAGTATTGATGCGGTTGATCTGGATCCCAGCGAAATCAGAGTTGATACATTCCGCTCGAGTGGTGCAGGTGGTCAACATGTTAATA
>DCKN01000116.1:0-252 GCA_002320385.1 Proteobacteria bacterium UBA1673 | reverse complement strand
GGTCAACATGTTAATACCACTGATTCTGCAGTTCGGTTAACGCATATTCCAACTAATACTGTTGTAGAGTGTCAGGATGAGCGGTCTCAGCATAAGAATAAAGCTAGGGCAATGAGTTTATTGCAAGCGAAAATCCTCTCGGTGCAACGAGATGCGCAGCAACGTGAGCGATCAGAGCAAAGACGCTTGCAAGTGGGGTCTGGTGATCGATCTGAGCGGATACGAACATATAACTTCCCCCAGGGTCGCGTT
>DCKN01000065.1 GCA_002320385.1 Proteobacteria bacterium UBA1673 | reverse complement strand
TTCACTAATCTTGAGTCCTTCTACAACCCCTTCGAGCGCTTTAATTTGACTACCATCTGTGGGCTCGGTAAAGGCTTTGGTGTAAGCTGCATAGTGTTTCTTGATTTCCTCGACAGCAGAATCAATGGCCGCTGTGTTTGTTGTGCCACTTATAATACCTTTTAAGCGATGACGACGGATGTCGTTTGCGGTCTGTTTCGATGCAAGATCAAGCTGATCACCAATGACTTTGCATTGATCTTGAAAAGATTTCTGTTGCGCACTCAGCGCTGTGATGCTCTTAGCGGTGCTACGCAAAGATTCACCAGGCTCATTATTGAAAATGGTTTCTTTTTGTCTCATCCTACCATAGGTCTCTCTTGTGATACCATCAGGCAGATGATCTACATTGCTAATATCATCAAGTGTATCACGAAGATGCTGATCCAAATAACCAGACAAATTTTGAATTTGTTCCTCACCACCAGTATTTGCCTGTATGTTAATTGCACTGGTATAGAGATCGCGCGTGCGCGTTTGCGCTTTTTTTACTCGCTGCGCACACTCTGATACTTTGAAAAATCCATCCTTTAGTTTTGCTTTCGTGTCTGAACTGATGTTGCGTTCATCTAAGAATGTCTTGATTTTTTCTTCATCAGGGAGAAGAGAATCATCGACATTTTCAAACAGATATTTATTAAAATCTAATAAATACTTCGCGTATGGTTCAGGTTGAGAGGTCTCTAAGGAGTCAATAATGTTTGCGACTTCCTTCACAGAATTTTGATAATCTTTGACACGGTTCTTATATTCAACATCTTGTGTCCGAAAATCTTCAATTTGACCTTTTGTACTTGTTAACATCGAAAGCTCATTTTTAAGATTCTTACCAACAACCTCGTCAAGATCATCAGTTCTTAAAAGCTCCTCAATGGTTTTTACGCGCGCATCCAGACCTGCGTAGTTCTCTTTGACTGCAGTGATTGGTTCAATGAAGTCAAGGCCGCTATCGCCAGATACTAACCCATGACGATTTAAATGTGCCAGTTGATTGGCTCGTTTAATTTCGCACTTAATATCCTCAAGGTCATTCCCACCAATACCACTGACAGCAATGGTAGCTTCGAGGTCTTTTTGACCACCCTCGGGTAAGGCTGAGGCATCTGACTCAAGTTTAGGCGCTGTAACATTGAATGCTTCCATCTCGCTCTTTAGAGACTTTAGATCCAGATATTCGATACGGTTACGTATCGCTGATATGAAATCCGGAGTGGTGTCCACTTTCTGAATAGAACCGACAGTTTCCAATCTAAAACTACCCTGTTTCGTTGAAGTATCGAGTTTACTCAAAATCTGTGTAAGCTCTTCAGAACTTTTTGATTTAAAAGCAGTGTTGCTCCCAGTATATTTTTCTGTATGCGCTACTGCATCCTGAGGCAGGAGTTTCTTAGCAGGACAAGCATCAAGCAATTTTTTATAATTATTGTAAAATTCCGCATTAGCTTCCGTAAGCACTTCCATCCTCTCATTAACCGGCTCGATTTTGTTTTGTATGGCGCCTTTCAGCAATTCGCTACTATGGTTGACTAATGGCTTAGACAACACAACCTCTTGCATTTTTGAGCCATCTTTCGTTATGGCGACTTCAGCATTAGGCCCCATGGCACGGGCCTTATTACGCTTATGTATAGCAGCTGAGTCTAGTTCTAAAGCGTCTAATTGAGTGATTGCTTTTTCAAGTGCTTTTTTTTGCTGACCGAATTTACCTTTAAGTTCCTTTTCACACTTTTCTAGACTCCGTCTAGTAGTAATATTAATATCAAATTTATCCTCTCGTAACGCGGCTTTCAAACCATCTTTAAGGCCGTTAAGGCTGAGGGACTCATTGCCGCTATAACCTGTATCAATCGCCTTGAAGTCTTTACCTTGCAGGGTAGCCAAGTAGTTGCTTGTAGCTTGGATTTTTCCAAGCAGCGCTTTACCCTCCTCCCGGGTAACAAGGTTTTTATTTTCCTCAACAGTGGTTACGAGTTTTTGGAGATTGCCAGGATGATTATCAAATTCATTCTTGCTTATAGTTGCTTGATTCGATCTATCTATCAAAACCTTATTCACACGTGCCATAAACAAGATTTTCATATCTTGTGGAGAATTTTTTGATGTCATCCCAGGCAAATCTTTGGTTGCTTCGACAATCGCTTGACGTACCAGCGGTGACAGCTGCTCATAATAGTAGATGAGTGACTTTTGATCGATATTAGGATCATTGTAAGGTAACTTAGGCTTAGGTTGCGCACTATCCTTTTTAATATCAGTAAGGTCGTTAATGAAATCAGCAGTCACTGCATTCATAGGGTTCCCCAGATAGTTAGTTAAAGCGTCCAAAAAGCGATCACGTTCAGCGTCCCCACCAACTGAGTCCAATACAACTAAACAATTAATCTTATCTTGCGCTTTAACTGGCATATTCAGTGCTGATTGATTAACCTTGTTGTCAGTCACTGTGGCAAAAGTATTACGAGCAGTACTTATCACATTAGCATACCGGGATTGCTGTAGAGAATCTTGTTGTTGCTTAATGTTAATCCCCATCGTCGCTACATTGTCTTCAAGCTCAGAGACAGTGTATCCTTTGCTGTCTTGTGGTGCTTTATGCAACAGTACATCGCTGACGACTGGCTTTAAAGGGGTGGGTGCTAAGGAGCTTATGATGGTTT
>DCKN01000077.1 GCA_002320385.1 Proteobacteria bacterium UBA1673 | reverse complement strand
CCATATATTCAGACATATCGAATCGTAAAAGTTTGAGATTCAAAATAGATGACAACTGTTTAGCAAGCTCTGTTTTCCCGACACCAGTGGGGCCAGCAAATAGAAAGCTTCCTATCGGCTTATCCGGATCAGCAAGGCCTGAACGTGATAGTTTGATGGCCGTAGTAATACTACTAATCGCTGCACTTTGACCGTAGACAAGCATGTTGAGATCTCTTTCAAGATTTTGCAACAAAGTCTTATCCGACGCAGTGATATGCTGGGAAGGAATTTGGGTAAGGCTCGATACAATTTTCTCGATATCACGAACGTCAACTTGAGACGCCTTGCTATCATCGGTTGCTTGAAGTTTTTTCAAAGATCCAGCTTCATCAATGATATCAATCGCTTTATCAGGCAAGAACCGGTCATGCATATAGCGGTTGGAAAGATCAATCGCAGATTTCAATGATTGCAAAGAATAATGAACGTTGTGATGTGACTCAAACTTATCTTTAAGCCCTTTCAATATGCACAGAGTTTCAGATTTTGATGGCTCTTTGATGTCAATTTTCTGGAAACGTCTCGATAGTGCGTGATCTTTCTCAAAAAGTTGACGGTACTCTTGGTACGTCGTCGCTCCAATACACCGGAGATTACCGCGGGTTAATAATGGCTTTAACAAGTTCGCAGCGTCGACAGACCCACCAGAAGCACTGCCTGCTCCAATAATCGAATGAATCTCATCAATAAAAATGATCGCATCTTTCCTTTTTGTTAGATCCTGTAGAACAGCCTTAAAGCGTTTTTCAAAATCACCACGATATTTAGTTCCAGCAAGCAACGATCCGAGATCTAAAGAATAAATCTTACAACCATGCAGACTTTTGTGCGCTTTCTTTTGCACAATGGCTCGGGCTAGTCCTTCAGCAATAGCCGTTTTACCAACACCGGACTCACCGACAAGAATTGGATTATTTTTTCGACGTCGACAAAGAATTTGCTCTAAGCGTAGGATTTCCTTGTCTCGGTTAATTACGGGATCAATACGACCACATATCGCCTCATCATTAAGATTAATAGCAAAAGACTCAATAGAAGAAGCCTCACTCTGAGGCGCATCAAAATTATTTTCAAAAAAGCTTTTATCGTCAATTTGGGTTGGATCAATCACATCATAGGTTGGCTTATCTTTGGATAAAAGTTGATTAATAATGATCTTATTCACACCTTCTTCATGAAGCATAAAAAAAGCATGCGAATCAGTCTCACTCAATATGCCAGCCAAAACATGACCACCATTTACCTCACTACTACCCAGGGTTTGCGCATGAAAAATTGCACGTTGAATGACACGCTTGAAGGCATCACTGTGCTCAAGTTGCACACTGGGCTGTATCTGTGTTTGTTGGTGAGTATTGTCCTTACTAAGGTATGTCTTTAAGTTGAAGCGAATACTATCAATATCCACCCCAAGTTGTAGTAGAATCTCTTTAGCCTCATCATTGTCAAGGAGCGCAAGTAACAAGTGCTCCAAAGTAATGTAGTTTGAGTGGTAGTCGCTTGCGATTTGATTCGCGAGATTAAGTGATCGCTCAAGATTTTCTGAAAACATAATGTGCTCCTTCGTTGACAGAAGTGGTATAGACAACCGATGAATACTTGTCACATTTTTTTTCAAAAAAAACGATTATTTTTTCATTACAGATTAATAACAACGGATATACCGATACTTAACAAGATGCAACTTATAATCAGTTATTCAAATCAACCAAATCGAGAGTGAAATGCATGATATAGTCATCGTCGTGGAAAACGCTGAGATTGATTTAAACCACGAATCGTCTGATCTAATTCATTTTGCAAATGGTTTATTTCATTTAAAATGAATTGATACTGATTAAAACGATGACCCTCACCAGCAAGGCTACTATGCTCAACAGTCCAATTATTAGGACTATGCGTATTAGCAACTTCCAAAACCAATCCATCAAATGCACCTGGTTCTGCAGCAATGAGTAGACAGCGATCCTTTGTTAGGCGCGATAATACCTCAACCGACCATGGGCCGCAGTTATGACGATCTCTTTGCAAACCCACTGATTGATCATTTTCTTTAAGGCATCGGTACTGGTCATGAACGTGTTTATCATCGATAAAACATTGCCGCCTACTAAGTAATTGCCTCATAAGCGCTGTAGCAGAGTTATCACCCTGAGGTTGATGATCCATTGAATCAAGCATGATCAAATGCAAATTACCCTCATACTTGACCAATGCACCCGAAACAAAGTGACTCTCTCCTTTCATTAAACAAAAGCTAGCATAATCATGATTAGACAGGGCTTGAAGTAAAATATCAACACCATGATCCGATTCACTCAGGAGATGATCTTGCACCGATTTAGAATCGGCTGGACTCTGTCTAGCAATACGCTGCTGAGTAAGGGTCGGATCAACAATTTTGTAAACCGGGGAATCGCCAAAATTTCTGTCGCCATAGGTCTTTTCCAATATATAAGAGATCCTTTCGAAGGGATAATAACCGATGCCGTTATCTCGCTCACCAATATCCATACCTGTGAGCATGCAGACTTGATTGACCGGATCACTGTAGGATGACGTTTGGTTGTCGCCTTTTTGTTTTGTCATGTAGTCAAAGCGATCACTCAATTTCTGTGAAAGTTTGAGAATTGACGAAAATGCAACAGCGTTCTGATTGCGTGCGTCTGAAACGAGTTGAGATTCTGCGGCATCCATTGATCCTCGCAGGCTAATGAGGCTTTGAATACACATAGTAAGTAATTCAGCATCTGTATCTTGAATATCGGAATCGTAAAACGTATTCAACTGCTGTAGTACTAAATTCGGACGTGCATGAACTTCATTGATTAAATCCTCCAGTGAAAGCTTATTAGAGCTCATCTTTCTAGCGTCGATAATGCTGTCAACACGATTTGTTCGTGAAGAAAGATGCTTAGTGTCTAATGACGCTTTATGAGTGGGTAATGTAGTATCCGTTTTAAGCAGGTTTTTAGGGTTCGTTTTAGCAGCCTTAACTGACTCATGCAAGCCAGAATCATGATCAGAGTTTTTAGATGCAACTGCTTTTCTAGCTTTTCTACTTTGATTTGTAACAGTCAAGATAATGCCAGTTGCCAATGCAGCTGTAACCATTGCGGCTAGAAATGTCTGAATTAATGAGTAATCCT
>DCKN01000080.1 GCA_002320385.1 Proteobacteria bacterium UBA1673 | reverse complement strand
TTTGGTGAAAGGTTGGCATCCGAAGCATCAGAAAAGCTAGCAAGCAACTTGTAGGATCTGAAAACAAATTCAAGATCGTTGGTATTGACCGACTTGGGCGAATCTATGCCGCCAATGGATTCATTGTAATCGAGTTGACTCCCGTTTGGATTGCCATTGAAGATAAAGTACTGCGCACTTGGCCACTGATAGTGTGAGCGAGATAGCGCAACACTGGTGTCTCTGCAGTAGTTTAAGAACATTTTCATGCCCAGCGTCGTGGCAATCATGGTCGAGCCCGAGTCTGTGATTTCAAATGAAGGTCCTGCTTGGCTTAGGTAGTCCGGGACACTTGCATTGTAACCATAAAGGTCGAAGTTAACGTAGGTCTGCATGGGACCACGATTGAAGGTAACTTTGAACGAGTCACTCACGCCTTTATCACCGCCGGAAAGGGTCAGCCCACGAAATAACAGATCAGTTGTGATCGTCGCGGTATTAGAGACAAGCACAAACGTGCCATCATAGTAGTTTTCAGCTTTATAGCTGACGTCACTTTTCTCTGGATCAAGGCTGGGTGCGATTTGTGTGTACGCCATAGCACCATGGCACATCAATAATAGAGACACATGGGGTAAAACAAATTTACGACACACCATATAATTTCCTAACAACGTAAACGCTTATTCATTATAAGCTTAACTTAGTCTTAATGACAACAATAAAATACACATTTGTTACGATTCCTAGCGATCATCGATTTTTTTCAACATTGCCTGAGCGGCGCTGACAATCTTGCCTCTATGTTGTGAGATGATATCAATCAGAATTTCTTTCGCGCCATCAACTTCGCCCATGTTTAGGTAAGCTTGCGCTAAGTCAAGTTTGATAGGAATACCTTCGCTGGTTGCGAAGACATCGAAATCACCGGATGATTCTTCGGCGTAGGCTAGCGCTAGTGGTTCGGGTGCATCCGCTACTGGTTTTTGGGGCGCTGTTTTGTTACGCATAAGGTTCTTAATCTTGACAGACTGTTCTTTTTTAAAGCTGACATAGGCAAACCAGATAACGATATTCAGTAAGAGAACACCGAAGGTAATAATGAGCAGAGGAATGCCTTGTTTGGAGAGTAATACACTAAAGTAGTGCTCAATCCCACTCTGAGCAAGATGGAGTATCGAGATTGTGTAGATCAAGAATTGCTCCCAAGGAGAAAAATCCTGATTTTGCTGATTGCCATCGTTCACCACAGGTGTCGCTGTCGGTGCGGTAGGTGCTTGGCTTTGCGCTTCTGCACGATTACCTGCGATCGCAACTTTCGCAGCAACAGCACTTACATTTTCATGATCGTGTGTTGCCTGACCGTGGTTCGATACACTTGCTTGAGGCGATTGCGCCTCATGGCGAGCTTGTTCACCGGGTCCATCGTTAGGTAGAGATGATGCGTTACTATTGGCTACAGCGCGCGCATCTGGTTGGGTCGCATCCGTTGACCAACCATGTCGTGGGCTGGACTCAGGGCTGCCTGCAGCGTCTTGATCTTGAGGGGTCGCTGCTTGAAACTGATCTGCATCGTAGTATTGTTCCTCAGGGCGCATTTGAGCCTGTGTTGCGGCGGCCGAATCATAATCAACGGCATCTCTATTGTCGTCAGCATAAGGTGTTGCCAGCATCGTGCAAGGTATGACGTAAGTGCACAATGTCAGAATACAAGCAGATGTACGAAGGATAGTGTGTGACATAATAGCAAAATGCTTAACAGTGTTATCATTATGCGCTATGCTCAAAAAACTTTCAAGTGAAAACTCTTATGAGAATTTCTGGCTGAAAAGCTTTGGATTTGATACAATTTGCCAATCAAGTGAAGCAAACTAGGCGTTGAGGGTCAACATGCAAAGATGGGCATGCGGTGTCAGTTACTTGGGTGATCATTTTCACGGCTGGCAAAAACAATCAAAAATCAGTGCTACAATCGAGCAGGCGCTCATGACAGCCCTTAGCAAAATTGCTGATGAATCCATTGATATCGTTTGTGCTGGCCGTACGGACAAGGGCGTACATGCATTGGGCCAGGTCATCCACTTTGATGTCACAAAGCCAAGAACGGCAGCGAATTGGCTACAAGGCGTAAACAAGCTACTACCTGCTACCATCAAGTTGCAGTGGGCTATCCCAGTTGAGGCAAGCTTCCATGCTCGGTACAGTGCTTGTGCACGATGCTATCGCTACATCATCTTCAATCACGAGGTAAGCCATCCGCTATTACACGACAGAGTTTGGTGGGTGAGAAAGAGACTGGATTGCCATCTAGATTCTATGCAGATAGCAGCAAAGCACTGGGTTGGAGAGCATGATTTTTCAAGTTTTAGAGATGCTGATTGTCAGGCATCACACGCAATAAGGACATTACATCGATGTGACATTCGCCAAATCAATCGATTTGTTGTCTTTGATATTGAAGGCAACGCTTTTTTGCATCATATGGTGAGAAACATGCTTGGTGTGTTGATTGAAATTGGCATGGGAAAGCAGTCCAGTCAGTGGGCTAAAGATGTATTGTATGCTCGAGATCGCCGTGCTGCTGGTATCACTGCACCTGCCAGTGGGCTCTATCTAAAGAAAGTTGACTACCCGGCGCCTTGGGATGATGTTTTTCCCCAAGCGGCGGAGTCGGTTTCACTACCATTGTAAGGAGGATGAAGTGACGCAAGATACATTTATGGGAAAAAGCATTTATCACATGCCAAAACGACCCACTACGCCCATAGGCGCAAGGATTTATCCAGTAAAGTCATCCAATGATCGACTTAAGCTTGGGCAATTCCAAGAGATCATTAATTTAATCAAATCAACGGTTTCAATGCCAAGTGATCTTTACATAACCTGTTACGAGAAACTCATTCATCGCTACGCAGAATTTGTACAATTGATGCCTGAGCGCATTGATTATTCGTCGCAAAGCATGCTTGGAAATAGCTTAAAGCGCAGCTACCTGATAACCAACCACTTTCAGACACTGGTCAAAGTGTCCCATGGGGAGTCCTTTTTTCAAGGAGAGCGGGGCGCTCGACTATTATTTGCTGTTTTTTCTTCATCATTATTGTTTAGGGTTGCCAAGCTTATCGCCGATAAGCAGATCATGCTATGCGATAAGGACGGTAAATTTATCCATAATTGGGCATATTTTTCAGGACCACTCAAACAGTACGGCCATTATTTCAAGTTCAGAAGCACAGTGGTTTTGTCTGACGCCATCATTTCAAATATGACAATCATTTTAGCAAAACAGTTAATGCCATCGCTTGGAATGGCGTGGTTAACTGAGGACAGAGAAGTGCTAGAGGCATGGTTCCGCGCGCTAAATATCATGGATGCTTTTTTCGGATTACATCAGATGGCGCTCGATGTCGAGGCGCTAATGCGTGAGTCACCACTGAAAACAATACACGAGGAAGAGTACGTGACTGCGGATTCATATCTTCATGGCGAAGCGTTTTGGGAGTGGTTGGTTGACCACTCAAACAGCATCGATCGTGATCTATCCTTGGACAAGCATGGCATTGGGCTAGTGGATGGCGAACTTTTGTTCGATATTGACCAGATGACCAAACAATATGCTTCTGAACACAAAGTTAACCAATCATTGGTGGCGCAACAATTTGCAAAGTCTGGTATCGCCCAAATGCAAGGTGGTGATCTAGCATTTCGCAAAGTCCACGGGCAAACGGCGTCGTCATCAGCTGTCTCAACGACGGGATTATATGCGCAACAAACACAACAAGTTGATAAGATCGATGCGAAGCGCTTTGTGGGCGTTGATGCGACCATTGCCAGTGCATATTTTAGAGGCTACAATGGTCTTCGTAATAGCGAATCGCTTAGTGTTGATCGCCTAAGTCAAGGCATTATGCAGCGGTTAGCATCAGTGTTTTTAGGAAATTTATCAGATGGGATTGATCTGATTAACTCTGGAGGTGGTTTATGAGTTGGGTGGATACTCAATGGCCAATGCCAAGCTACAAAAAAAGTATTCGAGATCAACGGACAGCACAGGCGAAAGTATACGTGAGTTGTAAAAACTGTGGTGCGCATCTCGAAGAAGTTGCTTTTCTTGATGCCAGCAAAGTCTGTGAACTATGCGGACATCATCATATTCTCACAGCGCCTGAGCGGCTGGACATGCTCGCAGATGATCAAAAACGTCATTGGTTGGGGCAGGCGCTTCAGCCAAATGATCACTTAGCATTCAGAGATTTGAAGCCTTACGCCGAACGCTTAACGCAGACACAGAAAAAAAATAACCTGACTGAGGCGGTATTGACATCCACGATTACCATTGGGTCACGGCAAGTTGTCGTAGCGGTATTTGACTTTAGGTTTATTGGTGGCTCGCTCGGTTCTGTCGCTGGGGATAGAGTGCTGCTTGGTATTGAAGAGGCCATTAAGCGAAAGCTGCCATTTGTATGTATCACTGCCAGTGGCGGTGCGCGTATGCAAGAAGGTATTTTATCACTATTCCAAATGGCAAGGATGAGTGCTGCTGTCAGCCGCTTAAAAGCTGCTCGATTACCCTTTATCAACGTGCTCACACATCCAACTTTTGGAGGCGTTTCAGCGAGTATCGCAATGCAGGCAGATATTATCATTGCGGAGCGCGGGGCTCATATTGGATTTACGGGTGCACGCGTGATTGCAAATGCCATGCACCAGAAATTGCCTGAAGGCTTTCAAACAGCAGAGTTCTTGCGTGACCATGGGGCAATAGACGCAGTTGTTGAAAGAGCAGAATTGCGTGACTATCTGATTCGAACGCTACGTAAAGCAACCCATAATCAACGCCGTCATGAAAAGATCTGATTGGCTTTTCGTTTTTTGTACTTTGTTGGCGCCACTGATCGTCGCCAATGAGTGCATCATGGAGAAGCACAGGTCCTCTCGCGGTAGTGCCATTCGAGTCATCCGCATGGATCCGAACACGCACCAATTGAAGCTATTGACCAATGACAAGAAGCAACGACAGACGTTGAGGAAATTTATTGATAGTAATCCTGGTGTAATCGCTGCAATCAACGGCGGGTTTTTTATGAAAAGTGGCAAACCAAGCGGTTTTTTTAAGTATCATGACTGGTGGTCAGTCAGTGAAAAGTTGAGGGGTGTCGTCGGGTTCAATCAGTCAAAAAACAAGCAATTGATTAACTTTGATCAGCTCACGGTCCATAGAGAAAAAATTGTTTCACCTCGGAGTCGCGACCCGTGGTGGACGAAAGTGGAATTTGTTCTTGGTGGCGCACCATTACTCATTCGCGATGGTCAGCCAGTTGATGCCGAGAAAGAGCGACTGTTGCCGTCGTTCGTGCGCAATCGCTATGCGCGTTCAGGTATATGTCTCACCGATGATCAACATATTCTTTTAGTAATGGCATCTGGCGGCGATAGAAAATCACATGCCCTTGGCTATCATAAAGGTCTGTCATTAAAAGAATTTACTATTGAACTCAAGCAGCTCGGCTGTCAACAGGCATTAAACTTAGATGGTGGTTATTCCAGCAGTATGTATTTTGCTGGACGAGTATTCCCTGGGCACTGGTTACAGGACGTATGGGCACGGCCAATTGCCAATGCGATTGCAATCGTGCCTGTGGCCTCTCATTAAAACCAATATTAATTTTTACAACTTAATGGTTTTTTAATGCTGTTTTTTTATGCTAATGTGATGAGAAGCACGAAAATTGTTGTAACCAACAGAGGAAAGCGGTGTCACTAATTAATTCGGTTGTAGCGATATTCAACCATTTCAACGCCCTGGACTATTGTTTTGTCGCAATGATGGTCATAGCGATGCTGGCAGGGGGAATGAAGGGGTTTTGTCGTCAAATCGTCTCATGGTTTTTTTGGATTGTTACCGGTTACGTCGTTTATTTCTACGCTGGGCAAATCGCTGATAATTTCTTGAAGCAAAGCATCAGTACGCCATTTCTTAGAGTTTTGGTAGTTGATGCAATCATCATCGTCAGTGCCATGATCATGAGCTTTGTGATTAATCGTTTGATGCAAGGCGTTCTTACAGTGACTGGCATGTCAGTATTCGATCGGTTCCTGGGTGTATACTTTGGCATGATGCAGGGGGTGGTGCTTATCGCGGTTATTGTTACAGGATTCGCGTCTACAAGCGTCAAGCATGAGTCATGGTGGCGCGATTCTCGCGTCGTAGTCATGACCACTGCCTTGATGCCGGTCTATGCTGATGATCTTGGTCAATTTATTGAGTATTCTTTGAAAAATTTAAATCTGCTATGGATGCAGAGCGTCGGTGATCAATTTTCTTGGGGTGATCAGAGAAAGTAGAGTTGACCGATCAAAGGCACGGCGATGTTTTTCTATTTCAGTAATAGTGTCTAGCGAAAATCTAATAAAAGTGACGTGTTAATTGTATCACCAGTTTGAAATGGCCCAATCCTAGTAAAGGCGGGGCGGTGGCTTATTGATTAAACTTTATGGGTTGCTCAGATCCTTTGCCAGGCACATCAGTCTTTGTTTGATTTGATCGCCAATATCAAGCTTAATCAGCCCTTTGATGATCCATTCAAGTTCGCACATAGCAAGATAGTGGTCTTGAAGTTTTTGACGAGACAAGCTTAGGGCGCGCAGATACTGCTTTTGCAGTTGCGGCCAGATTCTATCTTGTTGGAGTACCATATGCGCACTGATATTATGCATAGCCATTTTTTCTTGCATAAGAACATATTGCTGTATGCGTCTGATACAAAGCCAATAAGCTTTTTGTAAGACATCGATTTGTTGGTGACGGTCAAAAAAGTGGTGGCAATAGCGAACATCACCAGAAAACAATTTATCCAGTAGTGTAAAGATTGGCGCTTGGCTTGTTGTGAGTATGCAAGATTCAATAGATGCTAAGTCATGGGCAGTGTTTATACCACGCTGTAGCATTTGTTCAACAAGCTGGGCCATACTGGTTAAGTCCCAGTCCAAATGCTGACAAAGTGGTACAATCAGTTTTGGAGATAGCGTTATTTTCCTTAACTTGAGTAGGCCTTGAAACCACGCCATGGTTTTTTTTTCAGAAAGCGCTTTGGTGGTGATCATGGTTGTTTGCTTATTGAGTGCAATAAAGCCCTGTGTCTTTTTCTGTGCGCCAGAGAGTTTTTGTATACGAAACACAATGGGTACATGCTGAATTTTATTGATTAAGGTCACCAGTGAGGCATGTTTTAGATCAGATCCATTCACGACCAAGACACTGGCGCTATGTGATGCAAATAAATCTTGGCTGAGAATGCTTGCCTCGATCGCAAGATGATTACTAGGCTTGTAATGAAGCGTTTGTATGGTCTGATTAGCGTGTCTCCAAACATTGGACTTGATGTGTTTTTCTGAATAATAGCTGAGAAATTCATCCTCGCAGATAATTGAGAATTGTGAAGTTGGGTGCGGCGATAAGGTGAAGATATTCTCAGCAGGCAGGCTGGTGGGCATAATTGACGCTCATTAAACGTTATGCTACGATCGATTACAACAACTGTAGCGAATGTAAACACAAAGTATAGCAAAGAATATACAAATTAAGAATACTGTATTCAAAAAACTCAGCGTGAATCGAGCCTTTGAGTAAGTGATGCGCAAGAAAAGTGTTCTTGCAGAGTCTATTAACCATATTGATAGGGGGTAATTATGGCAATCAATCATTCACCTAGGGGTGCGTGGTTTTGGGGGGCGCAAGTTAAGAAAGGCAAAAAAGTGTTCAGCAAGCCTCGTGAAGGAAAAACCATGCCGGTACCCAGCAGAGGAAGGAGTTGGGGTGGATATTACAGGGACACCAAAAAGAAACTGAAAGAACAAATCAGTGCATTTATGCTCAGCTATAGAGTATTTTGGCAGCTGTTATGTTTCACTAAGCAGCAATATCTATTTTTAACCGTCGGCGTGATTTTAATCGCTAATGGGGCTTATGTGCCGCTCATAATGACGCACATACAGTCAACTTGGAGAGCTGATTTATCAGTGAAAAAGGCTGGCGTGCTCAAGACAGGGATAAAGTATGCTCTGATGATTATCGTGAAGCAGGGTATGTTACTTTTGGAGAATATTAGTCGGGCAATTCTCTCAGTCAATGTTCGCAACAGCATGAATGAAAAAATGTTATCGCTGCTATCTCATAGAGGTAGTTTTTTACGCATGCTCGAAAGAGAAGCGCGTGTACGGCAGGCGCATGAAAAAGGGCAGATGCGTGGGTCAGCAACTTATGTGCAGACCTTGGTGTCAGAGTTAGAAAGTTTTATAGATAATTTCATTGACTTGCACGATACATATATCAATGTATTGCCGGTGTTAGTCAGTACCCTATACAGCCTTTCAGACGCTGGGCTGCTCGTGTCCGGCTCATTTTTTCTATTATCTTTTCAGTTGGTTATGTATTGTTTGACAGCTTGGTTTTCAGTCGATGATTCAATACAAGATGCCACAACATCGCAAACTGCATTCCAAGGCGGTTTTCAGTACCTCATGACGCGCACTCGTGTTAGTCAATATCCTAACTACATTAAAACCGTACTATCAAGTTTAAAAAATAGTGTCCACAGTTATGCACAATCCGCCTGGAGGTATATTGTCTCATTACAGATCAGTAGTATACTCAGTAGTCTCGGTGAAAAATTAATGACGCCATTATTCGTAATGACGGTATTGCTACGAAGTTATTTAAAAACAGATATGAGCTATCGGGACCTCACTGAGCGTATGGAAATCCTATCTTTGTTAGGGCTTGCTGGCTCGATAGTCGGCGGAAGGAACGCGTTGAATCGCTATTGGATTCAAATCCATGCACAACACATCCAGTCAATGTTATCCACTATGCAACAAGATAGAAATACTCAAGTATCAAAGCTTAGGACATATGAAGGTTTGCGAGCGACTGGTGCTATTGAGCTAGTCGAGCAAGACAATGCAGAAGGTGCTCAGAAGACTGTCGTGAAATGTAAGGCCACGGTTTTACGAGCAAGGGAAGGTCAAGAGCTAAAGACTTATCAGGACAATAGTCAGCAAGAAGGCAAACCGCTTATGTTTACTGCCGGAGACATGGTGAATGTGATTGGGCAAAACGGCGCAGGGAAATCAGTGTTTTTTAACATGGTATCGGGTCTTTATCCAGGAATGGAGTTGCCAGAGGAAATCAAAAATAACTCTGGGTTCTCTCTAACCTGCGAGCAAGAGATTTTTGCTTTGCCACAGGTAGAGGGTCATGTATGGGGGGCCAAAGCGCTGTTGTATTTATTATGGCCAACTGAGCAAGAGGTGGGTAGTAGCCATTTTAGCTACCAGCGAGGCACTGGCGATGGTCAAACAGAAAGGGTTGCTGTGTCCAAAATCCTAAAGCGCGTCAATGATTACCTAGAGTGTTTGCAGTTCAGGTTAATGGTCAATAATAAGGGAAAAGATCATATGCTTACGACTGTTGAAGAATTAGAACAATACCGGTGCAGCTTCGAGATGATGTCAGGCGGCGAAAAAAGTAAATTACGATTGGCGCTGTATTTTGCTATGGCCGAAGTCATACGGCCGCAGATGCTGTTGATTGACGAGCCCTACAATCATATCGATCAACAAGACTGTGTGAGGGAAGCGATGAAGTGGGTCAGACAAGGGACTCCGGAGAGTGTGATTTTAGTGGTAACGCACCAAGATAGCAATGATATTTGTATGAAAGCATATGATAAACTGATGCTTATCGACAAGCGTGACAAAAATGCAGTTCGTTTCTTTGGTAAGCCAGATGAGTACGCTGAGTGGTTAAAAAAGCAAGGTGAAGGGTTAGTTATTGAGGTGCCTGAGCACCGATGGTATATGCTGCCAGGCTAGAAAAATGGGGGTTAATCATTGATGGCATGCAATCAAATCACACATCAATTGTAACATGGTCGTAGCTCACGGTGGTGTGATGCTTTAGGTAGTGGGTTAATCAAGTAAATATAACAACGTCTGAGGAGTAAATGGTGTCAAAATCTTTCTTAGTGATCGGAAATCTCAAGCAGAATGGA
>DCKN01000011.1 GCA_002320385.1 Proteobacteria bacterium UBA1673 | reverse complement strand
GCAAAACAGCATGTGTCATGATAACTGCTAGTTTAAAACCCGCCATATTGCCAAGTGCTGTCATCATTTGAAAAGACCAGTAGCCAACTTCGTACTCTGATTGTTCACCATCTAAACAATAGAGACCCAGCGCGAGCATGCAACCCATCAACGTGTACAGCAGCGCTGCGTTGAAAACTTCGACTCCTAGAGATAGGGTCATTAAAGCACCAAATAATAGCGCTATGATGATTCTTATTGCTTTAAAAAATGAATAATCGTTTTCCAGTCTTTCGAGTACCACTTTTCGGTAGCGCTTTTGGATAATACGAATCTCTCTGCCAGCGCTATTGAGGGACACTTGTGTTAACACCGCTTGGCGGTGCCTACTTAGCGTCTTTTTACTGCTGTGATTGAGCAAGATACGCTCAACAAACCTGTAGTCATCTATTTGACGATGGGAATAAAACTGGTACCCCATCATTCTTTGTGAAAAACGCCCCATATCGAGTAGGGCACCCCACAACAATGAGTTATAACCATGAATGCTTTGGAAACGGCTCCTCAACTCGTCAAACGCTTGCTCGCAAGCGATTAGATCGTCGACCGTGCCGGACCGGCTCACAAGATTAACTTTCTCAAGGAGAGATTGAGCACGAGCATGAAGCTTATTTTCATAATTTTGACTGCTGTTTTTTGATGAACCCATGCTTGAATACACCCTATAACTCGTTTTCATCGTATAGAACCCCCTTCTTACTGTCAATAAATATGAAAAGTGTATTGCCACCCACCCAAACTCGTGATATAATATAACAAAAAAACAACTTTATGACTTTAATTCAACTTCTTTTCAATTACATTATTTTCCCTGCGGGGGTCTTTTTTTTCGTCCTACTTTTATCTATGTTTTTGTGGTCGATATTTTACCACTTTTTGTACCCTCAGCCCCATGAGCTCGAACAGCATAGACTGAATAGGGCGCTTGACATCATTGATAACTTCTTGCGTAACATGTCTCGCTTTCCTATCCTAACATTGATTTTTAGCGGAATTGTTTACTTACTTTGTTCGGTGTTGCGCCTACTGGCACGCGTTTTTAATACACCGGCTCTTCATCCGCACCACCTAGTAAGCCAAGCGCTGGCTGATCCATCGGTTCTTTCAAGCAATCGGCTACACGGTGCGCTTATTCGCCAGCCAGCATTCTGGCTTGTCATGATGGACCACTTGGATACAATCACAAATCTAGTGAAAACATATGCGCACTTCTTCCCCAATCATAGTATCGACGCACAACAATTAGGACAGATTCAACAGCTATTTCCCATTTTTCAGACCATCAACGCCGATGCGCTGAAAAATAATGATCGTGCACAGATCGCTCATATAATTGCCAAAGGAATTTGCGGTGAGCCTCTTCATGGACAAGACTTCGTTTTGTGCGCTCAGATTATTGGTAAAATTCAGAAACATGCAAAGGCCAAAAATATCGACATTACGCCTATCATGACACACCTGTCGTCACTGCTCCCCCAACAGTGCTCAGACATGACTGTCGCGGCAGGCCCTGTGCCAAGTAGCAATCTAACTTCTTGTAACTCGCTAGACAGTGAACTTTCATCAATAGAAGATAAAATTGTTGACACCTACGACCTAGTTGTTGAGAGCTCTTGGCAGTCTTGTCTTAAATCGACTAAAAATGTCGTGGTTGGTTTTGCATCTTCTCTTAGCGATTATGCATCTAGACAACTCAATAAACTGATCACTCCTCTCAATGGCCTAACATGGATAAATCAGTACTGCGTTCGCCCGAATCTATCGAAAGGCGAAGCTAAAAGCTATGACCACAAGGATAAAACACTTGAATGCCTGTCAAGGCCATCACTTTGGCGTAGAATTCTTTCTAAATCGCGTCAACTGCATGCCCGTATTAATTGGCTGAGACAATCCCAGATCAGTAAAGGCATCAAATGTGCTGCTGACTGGATCCTGGGCGATGATCTATTTTCTGTTTTGAATCGCACTATTGCTGAATCTGTGCCTGCAGACTCTGCACTGGTAGGGTTAGATAACTTCAGTGATATCATTATTTTTTCGGCCGAGCTTTTGTCTGATGATTGCATCAATTCTTCTGATTTGGACACTCTGTCTGATTGCATTGCACTCGCTTTTTCAGACCCTTGTGATTCCGCTTGCCTCACAAAGATTGACCTTGACAAGTGCCTTGTATTGTTTAATAAGGTCAAAAACTCTCGCTTTGTACAAACCATGTCACCTGAGCACGCAACAATTTTGGATTCACTGTTTACCAACACTGTGCACCGCTGGATCAGCCTGAATCTAGATCAACCATTAGCTATAGATCAGTCTAAACAGCTATCACAATGCCTTAAAGCATTGATTATGAACAATAGCGACGATCACGATTTGTGCGCGATGGTTTCAGAACTGTCCCAGAAGAGCTTCTCGAGAATGAGTACAAATCAGCGGTCATGTGTATTGTTCAAAGCCATGAACTTACTGGGTAAAAACGAGCATTTGTTACAGGACCATGAGACGCTTGGGTCCTGCTTAGACGCCTCCATGATGCACAGCGCTCGTTATTAAAGCATCAGCCCTCATGGCTCACAATGTCTAATGTTCTTAGCCGCCGCTCTTCATTTTTTCGAGGAACTCGGCGTTTGTCTTAGTCTTGCGCAAACGGTTGATTAAAAACTCCATGGCAACAACCTCATCCATACTCTGCAGATACTTTCTTAATACCCACAACTTATTGACCTCCTCCGGAGATAAAATCAGCTCCTCTCGGCGTGTCCCTGACTTTTCAATTGATATTGCAGGATAGATTCTTTTTTGCGCAAGCGGACGTGATAGTTGTATTTCACTATTACCAGTTCCTTTAAACTCTTCGTAGATGAAATCGTCCATCTTAGAGCCGGTATCAACAAGCGCTGTGCCAATAATGGTCAAGCTTCCGCCCTCCATAAGCTTTCTCGCTGCGCCAAACAAACGCTTGGGTCTTTGAAGCGCGGCAGAGTCAACGCCTCCAGTCAGCACTTTGCCTGAGGATGGTGTGATGGTGTTGTAGGCTCGCGCAAGCCGGGTTATTGAGTCAAGCATGATAACCACATCGTGCTTGTGCTCGATAAGACGTTTCGCTCGTGCCACGGTCATTTCAGCAACCTGAACATGTCGAGAATGCGACTCGTCAAATGTACTCGCGATGACTTCACCTTTGACAGATCTTCGCATTTCGGTGACCTCTTCAGGCCGCTCATCAATCATCAACACAATAAGCTTGCATTCGGGGTTGTTTTTGGTAATTGAATGCGCAATTGTCTGTAGCATCATAGTTTTACCTGTTTTCGGTGGCGCAACAATCAGTAGCCGCTGACCCTTTCCAATTGGTGCCATCATATCTATCATTCTTGACGTGATATCTGAGGTGGTTCCGTTACCCGTTTCAAGCTTAAGCCATTCAGAAGGGAACTCTGCTGTTAAGTCTCGAAACAATAGCTTTTGTTTGTTGTTCTGTGGAGGCTCGTAGTTGATTTTAGTAGGCGCAGTGAGCGAAAAATAGCGCTCTCCTTTTTCAGGATGGCGAATCTTCCCCGATAGCGTGTCACCGGATTTTAACTGATACTTTCTAATCAAATTTGGCGCCACGTAAAAATCATCAGCACCCGCAAGGTATGAGCCACTGGGTGAGCGCAAAAACCCGTAACCATCTTGCATGATCTCTAGCACTCCGCTTCCTGATAGCTGCTTTCCTGACTGAGCAAGCTTTTTCATGATAGAGAAAATCAGATCTTGCCGCTGCGCGCTTCTCGTAATATCAACCTCTATCTCTTGAGCATATCGGTGCAAAGCTTGCACACTCATTGCTTTTATCTCGCCAGTATCAAGCACCTCAACGGCGTCGTCTCTATTTTTTATATCGGTTGATTTAGGGTTATCTGAATTCATAGGAATGTTCCTGTTATCATTGGTTGGGTGTTCTAGTTTTGAATGCGAGGCGGAAGCGTCTGGGTGATTAGTCATTAGCCTGTTGCGCAAAAGCGAGAAGTTTTTCTCGATTTGCTAACCCGATGTGTGATGCTTGTAATGATCCATTTTTGAATAAAAGCAGTGTTGGCAATCCTTTTATCTGATACTGGTTGGCCAGTCCCATTTCATCATCAACATTGACCTTCGCCAAGACAATGTTATCGGTCTCGTTGACAATCGACTCCAGTATTGGGGTAATATTTCTACAAGGTCCGCACCATGGAGCCCAGAAATCGACAATCACGGTCTTGTCGGACTGCAAAACAAAACTGTTGAATGTTGACTCGGTTACGTCAAGAATTTTTTCGGACATGGGTTTTATGGGCTATGATTTTAACTTTTGTATTCTAACAAATGACAAAGGGATTCGCAAGCAATTTTTCTCGCTACTGCTCAGGCTGTATTTTCTGCAATAGCGCTTCGATGTCCTTGTCGGAGCTGTACTGAATACTGAGCACCCCGCCACCCGACTCTTTGGCTTTTATATTACACTTTATTCCCGTGAAGTGTTTGGCTAGTTGATCAACAATGTTCGAGATTCTAGGCGCGGGGTCAATCCGAAAGCGGCCATTAGTCTTTTTAGATTCACCGCCAAGTATACTGCGCACTAGCGCCTCCGCATCACGCACAGGCAGCTGCTGATCGACAATTTTCTGAGCAACCGACGCCTGGTCTTCCTCGGGGAGACTAAGAAGACATCGAGCGTGCCCCATATCTATAAAGCCCTGTACCAACATGACCTTAACCTCGCTAGAGAGTTGTAGCAGCCTGATAACATTCGAGACCGCAGCACGACTCTTGCCGACTAATCGCCCAACGTCGCTATGCGTCATTCCGTATTTTGTTGCTAACGAATGCAAAGACTGGGCGAGCTCAATCACATTGAGATCTTGCCTTTGTATGTTTTCAATAATCGCGAACGCCAGACAGGCCTGATCAGAAATCTCTTTGACCACAGCAGGAATTTTATCAAGCCCTGCCATTTGGCTAGCACGCAAACGCCGCTCGCCGGCTATGAGCTCATAAACCCCCTCCTGGTTGACCCTGACTACAATCGGCTGTAGCAACCCCTGGGCCTTGATCGACTGCGCCAGCTGCTCTAGACTGGTTGCTGAAAAATGCTTTCGTGGCTGATAGGGGTTAGGTTTCACTGTCGAAACATCTATCATCAAAGAAGTAACGTCACGCTCCATACTTTCAGTTGACCCGCTGTCTGCCGTTAGCAGATCACGAATACCCAGCTCATCTAGAGGACTGCTTCCTAATGCTCGTCTTTTGATATCATGCATATGACTCTTCACTCTCTATCATCGCCACTCGATCGCCTCTGCTTACCCGATTCCTACGAATGATTTCAGCAGCAAAAGCGAGGTAGCTCGCAGCCCCCTGCGAGCGCTTATCATACGCCAAAATTGGCATCCCATGACTCGGCGCTTCTGCAAGCCGTATATTTCTGGGTATGACGGTTTGGTAGACCTTATCTGGAAAACTTTGCATTAGACGCTCAGACACTTGACGTGTCAACAGGTTTCTACCGTCGTACATCGTCCGCAAAACGCCATGAATATCGACCGAAACCCCGAGCGTTTGCCTAAGCGCGTCGATTGTTTTAAGCAACTTAGCCAACCCCTCAAGCGCATAATACTCACACTGCACAGGCAC
>DCKN01000115.1:8570-8934 GCA_002320385.1 Proteobacteria bacterium UBA1673 | reverse complement strand
GATATTGACAATCTAGCCAACAGGCGAGTCAGACGCGTTGGCGAAATGGTAGAAAATCAGTTTAGATCTGGGTTAGAGCGAACTAAGCGATCCGTTCTCGATCGATTTGGTTACCCTGATTCAGAAAGCTATTCACCGCAAGAAGTGTTTAACGCCAAGCCAGTTGTCGCAGCACTGCACGAGTTCTTTGGCTCAAGTCAGATGAGTCAATTTATGGACGCAACGAATCCATTATCTGTGTTAGCAATCAAGCGTCGAGTTACTGCTCTTGGCCCAGGCGGGTTATCACGTGATCGTGCTGGTATGGAAGTACGGGACGTGCATCACACGCATTACGGTCGAATTTGTCCAATTGAGACACCAG
>DCKN01000115.1:7230-8280 GCA_002320385.1 Proteobacteria bacterium UBA1673 | reverse complement strand
AACTCATTATGGAAGAATCTGCCCAATTGAAACTCCAGAAGGTCCGAACATTGGTTTGATCAATTCGCTTGCGATCTTCTCAAGAATCAACAACTACGGGTTCATAGAAACGCCCGTTAGAAAGGTTAAGGATGGTAAAGTCACTGACGAAGTATCCTATGTATCCGCAATCGAAGAAGGCGACTACTACATTGGGCAGAGTAGTTGTAATATGGATGAAAGTGGTAAACTACTCGATGATTTTGTAACTTGTCGATACATGAGAGACTTTGTGAATGTCTCGCCGTCAAAACTAGACGCAGTGGATATATCGCCACGACAGATCGTTTCAGTCGCTGCTTCACTCATCCCGTTCCTAGAGCACAATGATGCTAACCGAGCGTTGATGGGGTCGAATATGCAACGACAAGCTGTTCCACTAGTCAAGCCTGAAAAGCCAATTGTTGGAACTGGAATGGAGCGCGTAGTCGCATCAGACTCAGGTGTATCCATGGTTGCCCGGCGCTCAGGTATTGTGAAGTCAGTCGATGCGTCAAGAATCATCATCTGTGCTGATGATGACAGCGTGAGCAATCCAGTTGACGTGTATAAGTTGACAAAGTTCTCAAGATCAAACAACAACACATGCGTTGATCAAAGACCCATCGTCAGTGAAAACGCATATGTAAACGCGGGTGATATCATTGCCGATGGGCCTTCCACAGATTTTGGCGAGTTGGCGTTAGGACAGAACTTACTTGTGGCATTTATGTCATGGAACGGTTACAACTTTGAGGATTCAATTATCATATCTGAACGCGTTGTTGCTGATGATCGATTTACATCAGTTCATGTCCAAGAGCTTTCAGCGACAGCAAGAGACACTAAGCTAGGTGCTGAAGAAGTCACAGCAGATATTCCAAATATTAGCGAATCAGCATTATCAAAACTCGACGAGAACGGTATTGTCTACATCGGTGCGAAAGTCGTGCCAGGAGACATTCTTGTCGGTAAAATTACGCCTAAGGGCGAGTCGCTACTCTCACCTGAAGAAAAGTTATTAAGAGCTAT
>DCKN01000115.1:0-6915 GCA_002320385.1 Proteobacteria bacterium UBA1673 | reverse complement strand
AAGTTATTAAGAGCTATTTTTGGTGATAAGGCCTCTGATGTCAAAGACAGCTCTTTGAGGGTGCCTGCAGGTGTTTACGGAACCGTAACAAACGTACAAATCTTTTCAAGAGAGGGCGTTGAGCGGGATGAGCGTTATAACGCCATCGTCGAGGAGTCTTTAGCAGACTATATCAAAGATAGAACAGAGCAACTCCAACTAACCAATCAGGGTATTCGAAAGAAAGCCGGTGAGCTCTTATCTGGTCAAAAACTACTCTCATCACAACACGGTCTCAAGCGGGATACAGTATTGGACGATGCAATCCTTGAGGGATTAGCCCTAGATAAAATCATTAATTTAGAAGTTAAAAACCAAGATATAATCGATGAGCTAAGTAAAATTAATGAAGGCTTTATCGCAGCCAAAAAACAGTTTGATGAGGACATTGAGCGTTACGAAGCGCGCTTGAAGAAAGGAGACGATTTAGCACCAGGTGTGATCAAAGTTGTTAAAGTATTCCTGGCCACCAAGCGTAAACTACAGCCAGGTGATAAAATGGCGGGAAGACACGGTAACAAAGGCTGTGTGTCTGTCATTGTACCTGAAGAAGATATGCCATACATGGCTGACGGAAGAGTCGTTGATGTTATCCTCAACCCACTCGGTGTGCCATCACGTATGAACGTTGGGCAGATATTAGAGACACATCTTGGTTGGGCAGGTAAAGAGCTCGGGGCCAAGATTTCACAATATCTCGATGCGGGAAAGACCGACTCAGCTTATGATATGCTTGCAAAAGTCGATGAAATTATTGGTATCAAAGGCGAGACAAGAAAAGGACTTAAACAACGATATTCAGATGAAGCATTAAAAAGGTTCAGAGATGGTGTTCCATTCTCTTCTCCGGTGTTCAATGGGACATCAGAGGATAAAATCAAAAAGCTACTGAAGTTATCAGGGCTTCCAGAGTCTGGACAAACAACGCTTATCGACGGCCGAACAGGCGAAGCTTTTGATCGACCAGTCACCGTTGGGTACAAGTATATCCTCAAGTTACATCATCTTGTCGATGAGAAAATGCACTCCAGATCCACAGGCTCTTACAGTCTTGTCACGCAACAGCCTCTAGGTGGTAAAGCACAAGGCGGTGGGCAAAGGTTTGGTGAGATGGAGGTTTGGGCACTACAAGCTTACGGTGCTGCGCACGTATTACAAGAGATGCTCACTGTAAAATCAGACGACGTGATGGGTCGAACAAGAATGTACAAAAACATCATTGATAACAATTTGACCATTGATGCTTCAACACCAGAGGTTTTCAACGTTATGGTAAAAGAAGTAAGATCGCTGGGTCTAGACATACGCTTTGACCACGAAGAAGTTTCTAAGGTTGTTGATATTTTCGATATGTCAGCCAATGAAGACACTGCTGAGAACAGTGATAGTCTATCTATTCATATTCTCTCACCTGAGAAAATTAAAGCGATGTCATATGGCGAAGTTAAAAAACCTGAGACTATCAATTATAGAACGTTCAAACCTGAGCGTGACGGGTTATTCTGTGCCAAGATTTTTGGGCCGATGAAAGATTACGAGTGTCTCTGTGGAAAATACAAAAGAATGAAGCATCGCGGTGTCGTTTGTGAGAAATGTGGCGTTGAGGTAACCCTGACCAAAGTAAGGCGTGAACGCATGGGGCACATCAGCCTCGCATGTCCAGTTGCCCATATTTGGTTCCTGAAGTCACTGCCGTCAAGAATAGGCTTACTGCTAGATATGAACTTAAGAGACATCGAGCGTGTGCTTTACTTTGAAGCATACATTGTGGTGAATCCTGGTATGACCGATCTCGCGCACAAGCAGCTCCTTACGGAAGATGCATACATTGATGCAGTAGAAAAATATGGAGACGACTTTGTTGCCATGATGGGCGCAGAAGCCATTAAAAAGATTTTAGATGAAATGAATCTTGAACTAGAGATCACAACAATCCGCGAACAGATTGAAATGACCTCATCGGAGACACGATTGAAGCGTCTCATCAAGCGCGCTAGAATCCTTGAGTCTATTTCAAAATCTGAAAACAAAGCATCCTGGATGATCATGACTGAGCTTCCGGTATTACCACCAGATCTAAGGCCATTGGTACCACTCGATGGCGGGCGGTTTGCAACATCTGACCTCAACGATTTATACAGAAGGGTCATCAACCGAAACAATCGCTTAAAGCGACTTTTAGAGATGGCTGCACCAGAAATCATCGTGCGTAATGAAAAGCGGATGCTACAGGAGTCTGTCGATGCACTATTCGATAATGGTCGAAGAGGGCGGGCAATTACCGGAACGAATAAGCGACCATTGAAATCACTTGCCGATATGATCAAAGGTAAATCTGGTCGATTTAGACAAAACCTACTCGGTAAACGTGTAGACTATTCAGGTCGGTCAGTAATCGTAGTTGGTCCAACATTGAAGTTGCACCAGTGTGGAATACCCAAAAGAATGGCGCTTGAATTATTTAAGCCGTTCATATTTTCTAGACTACAGCGCTTGGATATTTGTACGACGATTAAGTCAGCGAAATTGATGGTTGAAAATGAAGAGGGTCCGGTATGGGATGCATTGGATGAAGTCATTAAAGAACACCCAGTCATGCTGAACCGTGCACCGACGCTCCACAGGCTTGGTATTCAAGCTTTTGAGCCAATATTGGTTGAAGGTAAGGCTATCCAGTTACATCCGTTAGTCTGTAAGGCATACAACGCCGACTTCGATGGTGACACCATGTCAGTGCACTTGCCGCTGTCAATTGAAGCACAGCTTGAGGCAAGATGCTTGATGATGTCAACCAATAATATCTTGTCACCAGCCAATGGAAAACCAATCATAGTGCCCGACAAAGACGTCGTGCTTGGGTTGTACTACCTAACAAAAGAGCGGGTGAATGCGCTCGGTGAAGGTCTTGTTTTCAATAACAGTGCAGAGTGCTTGCGAGCTTACTACGTTGGGTTTGTATCCCTCCATGCAAAAGTCAAGGTTAGAATGAACCCTAATGACTCAAAGAGCGATCTGACAGATGAGCTTGTTGAAACAACCCCTGGTAGGATGATTTTCTGGAATATTATTCCTTCAGGCTTACCGTTCTCGATGATCAACAAAGTCATGAAGAGCGGTGATGTGTCCAATCTGATCCATGCTTGTGTCCACCAGCTAGGACCAAAAGAGACGGTAGTATTTGCTGATCAGTTTATGTATCTAGGGTTTAAGTTCGCAGCAAAATCAGGTATTTCAATCGGTATTGACGACCTAATGATTCCCGACGAAAAGGTTAAAATTGTTGAAGAAAGCGACAAGAGCGTTCGTGAGATCGAAGATCAATTTTCAACAGGACTGCTGACCAACGGTGAGCGCTACAATAAAATTGTTGATACGTGGACGCATGCTGGTCTCGAAGTTGAAAAAGCCATGAAGCGTGCAATTTCAGTTGAGAAAGTAGTCAACAAGGAAGGCAAGACAGTCAGTCAAGACTCGTTCAACTCAATCTATGTAATGGCAGACTCTGGTGCTAGGGGATCTGTTAATCAGATGCGACAGCTCGTTGGTATGCGGGGATTGATGACACGGCCCGATGGAAGCTTTATCGAGACAGCTGTAACCTCAAACTTCAAGGAAGGTTTGAACGTGATGCAATACTTCACATCGACACACGGTGCACGAAAAGGTCTCGCTGATACAGCGCTTAAAACTGCAAGCTCAGGTTATTTGACGCGTCGATTAGTTGACGTTGCGCAAGATGTTGTTGTTGTTGCTCAAGACTGTGGCACCGAAAAGGGAATTGAAATGCTTCCTCACATCCAAGGCGGAGAAGTCGTCGAAGGGCTACGAGAGCGAGTTAGTGGGCGAGTTATATCTAAAGATATCATGCATAATGACGAGGTATTATTGAGTCGGAATACACTGCTCGGCGATGAAGAAATAACGTTGCTAGAGCACCATGGTATTGACCGAGTGTATGTGCGCTCACCAATCCTATGTGAAATCAAGAATGGTATTTGTGTGATGTGCTACGGTCGAGATCTTGCTCGCGGTACCAAGGTTAATATTGGTGAAGCCGTAGGGGTAATCGCTGCACAATCAATCGGTGAGCCTGGAACTCAGCTATCGATGCGTACGTTCCACATCGGTGGTGCGGCGTCTCGTGCAACAGCTGAAAATAGTATCCAAGTTAGATCAAGTGGTACGATTCGTCTACACGACATGAAGACGATTACACACCATGACACCAAAGAGCTTATTGCGATTTCAAGATCAGGAATCCTTGCGCTACTTGATTCTCAAGGTCGCGAGTGTGAAAGGTACAAGGTGCCTTACGGAACCATACTTAAAGTCAAAAACGATGAAGCAGTGAAGTCAGGTATGACAGTAGCTGAGTGGGATCCATATACGCATCCGATCATCGCTGAGGTATCTGGTAAAGTAGACTTTGTCGACTTTATTGAGGGCGTGACAATTACGCGTCAAACAGATGAGCTAACTGGGTTGTCCACAATCACGGTACTGCATGATCAGGCATCATCAAAAGATGCTCGAGCTATGGTCAGACTACTCGATAGCAAAGGCAACAGTGTTTATCATCCTGGTACCAGTGTTCCTGCAAATTACTTCCTACCGGCAGGATCCATTGTGAACCTTGAAATTGGTCATGAAATCAATGTCGGGGATGTGATTGCCAGGATTCCAAAAGAGGGTTACAAGACAACAGACATTACCGGAGGTCTTCCTAGAGTTTCGGATATATTTGAAGCACGTAAGCCTAAGGATGCAGCAATCTTAGCTGAAGTGTCAGGCGTGGTGAGCATGGGTAAAGAAACCAAGGATAAAAAGCGAATTGGTATCACCGATGTCTCAGGAAATCGTCATGAAGAGTTGGTGCCAAAATGGCGTAGCATCACTGTATTTGAAGGTGAATCTGTGGAGCGAGGTGAAGTAATTGTCGATGGGCCTGATGATCCACATGCCATCTTAAAGCTAAAAGGCACGATCGAGCTGGCAAGGTTTATCATCAATGAAGTTCAAGATGTTTATCGACTACAGGGTGTTACTATCAATGATAAGCACATTGAAGTCATTATTCGACAGATGTTGAAAAAAGTGATCATTACAAAGAGTGGAGATCTTAGCTATCTGGTAGATGAAATAGTTGAAAAGTCATCTCTAATGACAGCAATCGATGAGGCGCTCGAGCGCAACCCTGATGCTAGACTGCCGGAGTATCAGCCCGTATTGCTTGGGATCACCAAGTCATCATTGTCAACTGAGTCCTTTATTTCCGCCGCATCTTTCCAGGAGACCACGCGTGTACTTACTGAGGCAGCTATTAGTGGTGCCAAAGACACACTCACCGGGCTCAAGGAAAATGTACTTGTTGGACGATTGATACCTGCAGGAACAGGATTCAAAACGAAAGAAGCTGTAAGCAATGAAATCGTTGATGATGACGCAGCGTCATCAGAAAGCGAAGCAACCGCTGCATAATCTTGATAAAGATCTAAAAACAGCCCAAATGAGCACTTTGATCAGTGCTCATTTGGGCTGTTAACATTAGAAAAGAAAAAATCTCAAGAAAGAACCAGGATACTTTCGATTAATAGCGGAGGTTAGGTTGACAAAGCATGTTGAGAACAGTAAAATATCGATCACGTTAGATCTTAGTATTAATTATCGATAACGTTAAGTTAAGGGATAGAAATGCCTACAATTAGTCAATTAAGTCGCAAGCCTCGGTTAGCGCGTAGAAAAAAATGTGCTGTTCCAGCACTCAAGGATAGCCCTCAAAGAAGAGGTGTTTGCGTAAGGGTTTACACAACAACACCGAAGAAGCCAAACTCGGCGCTGCGTAAAGTTGCTAGGGTGAGGTTGACCAGTGGCTTTGAGGTAACGTGCTACATTCCTGGTATTGGTCACAATTTACAGGAGCACTCTGTTGTGTTAGTGCGTGGTGGTCGGGTAAAAGATTTGCCGGGTGTGCGTTACACGATAGTACGAGGTCAATTGGATACTTCTGGAATGTCCGGGCGTAGACAGGGCCGTTCCAAATACGGCGAGAAAAAGCCCAAGAGCAAAGACAGTAAGTAGAGGAATAGAATATGCCAAGACGTAAAACCGCAGATTTAGCTCGGAAGAAAAACCCTGATCAATATTTCAATAGTATTGAAGTCGAGATGATGAATAGACTTATCGTTCAACACGGTAAGTATCAAAAAGCCTGTCAAATCGTTAAGAAGGCGCTCAACCAAGTTTTTGATACGCAAGTTAAAAACGGCCTTTACCGTTGCAACGATACACAGGAGAAAAGTGATCGGCGTGGCGGACGCAATGATCGATTTCAACAGGAGAGGGAAGAGCAAGAAGTCAAGAAAGAGTTCAACCTTCAAGAAATGGACAGAAAAGAAGCAATCGTAGTAATCTTCTGCGATGTGCTAGAGCGTGCTGGTCCTGAGCTCGAGCTGATCAGTAAGCGAATTGGCGGCGCTAACATTCAGGTGCCGGTCGTTGTGAAGCAGGGTAGAAAAACAACGCTTGCAATCAGAGCGGTCGTTCGAAACGCGCGGAAGCGGAAAGGTAAAGACGCAAAGTCTATGGCATCAGCGCTCGCAGCAGAAATACTTGATGTGATTCGTGGTGGCGCGCAAACGCTCGTTGATAAAGAAAACCTTCACAAGATGGCGAGAGCAAACGCGGTCTATTCTGGGACAAGGAGATAGTTGTGTCTGATTTAAAACTCTACAGAAATATTGGGATCTCAGCACACGTTGATGCAGGTAAGACAACAACCACTGAGCGTATCTTATTGTATTCAGGTATCACACACAAAATCGGTGAGGTGCATGACGGTAATGCGGTCATGGACTGGATGGAGCAAGAACAAGAAAG
>DCKN01000062.1 GCA_002320385.1 Proteobacteria bacterium UBA1673 | reverse complement strand
TATGGACGACAATAAGTTGTAACATACGGCGCACATTAACTTCGCTGGCATGGCAATATGGCTTTGCAAAATCGTCCATTACCCAAGCTACCACAACCAATCTGATCACATTAACACATGCGCTGACAGACTTGTTGGACAGCGCATGCTATCTCTGGAGCAATCATCATGTCAATGGATCCAAGATGTTATCCATCATCAATGAAGAAATGGCCTGCGCATCCCCAAGTGATATGGTAGCAGTCTATCAAACCCTACAAGAAAACGTGTGGCCCAACTTATCTGCTGATCAACAAGCATCATGGTCCAATGCGATCAAATTCTCATTGACCGTTGGCTTATTCATCATCAGCGAAGGCATCAACGCTCACAGGGCACAACAAACGGTATCGGCAGAGTCCTGTTGTTTCAGTCGATTGAATCATCAACTGCAAACAACTCCTCAACTGGCGCTTGATTGTTATTATGGAGACATCAATTTAGTCATCCATGAGGGCCATTGCGTGTTATCAGGTAAAAAAGGGCTTAGTATTTGTAACGAGTCAGATATCTGTCCAAGCCCTTGGACAGTACCACTGATATCGATTTTCTGCACATGAGCAGAGCAAACAATCAAGAACTTAGACAATAGACAAGCCGGATTACCGACACGAAACCAGATAAATAGAACTAATGCATAAGCAAGTCATGTCATCCACGCTTGCGCATCACAATACCACATGGCAGGATGACATGAACAATAACGATCAAAAATAATAGACATCGCCTAAAGTTGCAAAATATATGACACAATCATGACAGTAGTCGTGATTGAGTAAAAAAACGGTAGCGACTTGCCGTGCAAATATTTGTATGATGACCCATATTCACTAAGTCATACATGGAAACCTATCTTGCAATCAGCATAAGTCAGATTCAACCACTTCAGTACCGTAAGATCATACAAAGCGTGGACAATCCGAAAAAACTATTAACACAAAGTGACGACTTTTATCAACACCACAATATTCATCCTACCATTGCCAACAAACTAAAAGCGCCTGATGAAAAAAGTATACTAAGTATTTTAAAATGGTTGCGGCAGCATGACTGTACATTGATTTCAGACCAGTGTGAAAGCTATCCTGACCAACTTAAACAACTACCATGCGCACCACCTTTAATTTATGTTATGGGAGATAGTCAGCACCTGAGAAGAAAACACATTGCCGTTGTTGGCAGTAGAAATGCATCCTATTATGGCATTAGCACAACCCGAACATTCACTCGAGGTATCGCTACTCATGGTTATGGCATTGCAAGCGGCTTAGCGATCGGCATTGATACCATTGCCCACGAGACCTGTCTAGAATCGATACAGCCAACTATTGCCATCATCGGCTTAGGTCTAGATAATATCACCCCGATCTGCAATCGACCACTGGCAGAAAAAATCATGACACTGGGCTGTATCATCACCGAAATGCCACCTCAAACTAGATACCAAAAACAATGTTTCCCAAGAAGAAATCGACTGATCAGTGCACTCAGCATTGCCACACTCATCCCAGAAGCATCACAAGCCAGCGGCACCCTGATCACTGCACAATACAGCATTGATTTACACAGGCCCGTCATGGCAGTACCAGGACGCATAGATCAACCGCAAGCTGGTGGGTGTCACCAACTCATTCAAACAGGCGCCCATCTAGTCACCCATGCACAGGACTGCTTAGATCTCTTGAGTGAGTCCGAAAAACTTGAACAAAATTGTAGTGTAACCAGTTGATAGCCGTCTACACAATCACCACTTCAGCTACGATCAATCACGCACCATGCTCAAGATTTGTCAATACGGATCCACACTTCAGTCGCATAACAACCATTATAGCCCAAACCTGAATCGACTTTTTTCATACATAACTGATTAACGAAGTATCATAAGGCGCAGTAGGTGAACCGAGCGGCTGATTATCATCGCGTTCAACTTGAATAGGCTACCCTTAGAAAAAAGTTCAGGATCTTTTCAACCGTTTCACCTAAAAAATTCTCACAGTAATCACAGGACACACATCACCCAAAAAAACAGATCATCCATGCCAGCGCGACTGCCCACAATGGTCAAGCCCAAATACACCAATCTACACGCCCACAGGTGTTTAGACTAGACTCTGAGCCCTTTTACAAAAAACTACACCGTGCCGCAAGAAACTTATACCATCATAAAAATCTAATGACGCATACTGGAAGACTTACTAGAACCCGCATTATCCTGATCATCAAGTCCTTCTTGCCCGACTGAATCATTTGGATTATCCAGCGGTGGTTGATGTCCAGATACCGGGGCAACATCCGGATTCCATTGATGAAAAGCATACTGAATAGCCTTAAGCGCTTTTACTTGATCTTCTGTTGTTGCCTCTGTTGACTTTAATACGTCAAGATTTTCACTTAGGGCATTGATGTTATCTGTAAAAATCACAATAGCGTTCTTAAAATCATAATGATCTGTCTGATGGGTAGAATCATGCACTTGCATATCCGCACCTTGATTAAACTGCTGGTAAAGTACGCTAGCTCTACCCTGCACGGCCTCCCTACAGGCATCAACGATATTGATTGGATGTTCAGCTGAAGACTGTAGGGTAATCTTGACTTGCGCCAAAATGTCGCTCATGGCTCGAAACGAATCTGAAAAACCCACACCATCTTCAAGACCAATCTGCTGGGTAATGAGGCCTTTCAAATTTTGCACAGGGGTATCCGTGGTGCATAAAAGTTCTTTTATGATTGCAAGATCTTGTCGTAAATCGATATGAATAGCCATATCTTTCATACCAGTATCAATGGATAAAAGTCTATCCAGTGAAGTCGGAACTCGTCTGTTTATCAAAGGATCGCCACTTGTCAATACAGGTTTAGAAATAACAATTGGCAACAATGCGGTACATGCATCCTCAATAGCCGTCACCTTATGCGCAATGTTTGCAACAACCGTCTTAGTCGAAGATGGAAATAGGTTTACTTTTAGATATTGATCAATTTGCTGATTAACCTCATCCATACCTTGTTTGAAAGCATTAAATGCCGCTTCTACTTGCGTTGTTGTTTCTTTTTGTTGACTCTTAGATGCCTGATCAATACGCGCATTAATATCAGACAAGTGGGTTTTGATAGCTTCCCAGTCAGAAAGCGGAAACGCACCCACTTTCTTTTCTTGCAAACGTTGCATCAACAAATCCATCTTAGTTTGCACATAAACAAGTGACAACCCATGTTGAGCAAAGGCTGTTAAATCCTCAATCACATAACCACGTGGCGTTCTATTGGGTTTAGATTGGTTTTGATACATCTGAATACGCTTCTCAAGCTCATCAGTCCGAGATACATAATCCTCAGACTTCTCGTCCAGGCGCTGTAAACTACGTATTATGGTGGCAATGCCAATAACAATACGTTTGTCCATATTCTCGGCTTGAGCAACAGACTGATCAACACTATATGCTTTGGAAAAGCCTGATTTAATCCACTTCTTTTCTACTGAGCGCTTCATCAGGTTTTGACCAAAATCATTGAGCATATTTATAAGCTTAGGATCAACAGCTGCTTGCTTAGTGAGCGCTGATGCTACAGAGTGGGCATGATCAACGCCTTCTACGCCAACTGTTATGCCAGGACGCGCTATGTCAACAGAATCAATGATAGGATCATTGACTTGATTATCGTCGTCTTGCTCAAGGCTGGTGGACACATCCCCATCAGGTATAGACGGATCATCATCAGATATTGAGGGGCGCGTTGCGGCAGTCAATGCATCATCTACAGTCTGTTTAAGAGCCTCAGATGAATCACCATCTAGGTTCTCGCTAACCTCATCTTCATTTACATTGGCAACAACAGCATCTGCCTCCTGATAGTACTTTTTGTTGATCACCCAAACAGCAACCGATACTATGCTAGCTGCAGCATATAACATTTGATTTGACCACATACCAACCTCCCTAATCATTCAATTACATTGACTATTATATATGTATATGACGCATTTAGCTTATAGCACAAAAGTACTCATGATACTGAAATTTAATGAAAATTAGAAACCATTAGGCCCAAAAAGCAAAAACCCAACAAAAGTGCGAGCACTTATCATTGAAACACAGCCAATAGAATGATTATATGACCCACAAAAGATCAGACTGGAGCATAATGAGTAAAGCAGCTTGAATAAGATATGATATCGACAGCAGACAAAATACAATGATTTTTCTAATAAACTAAGAGAATAAAGCAATCACATGACACTTAGGTTTGACATAACAAAAAACAAACGCAAGCTAATCACCAATAAAACATCTCAAATATCATCTTTCTTCACGCCACTTAAATACTAAAATTAAGATAAATATATAATTTTCTTCAAAAAACACTTGCAAAAAATCATATAACCTGTATTTTCTTTCATACAAACATAACTTTTTCATCGACCATGGTTAAATCACTTGTTATCGTAGAATCACCAGCCAAGGCTAAGACACTTGAAGGATATCTAGGCAAAGACTACAAAGTGCTTGCATCTTTTGGTCATGTCCGTGACCTAGAAGCTAAAGAAGGTGCCGTTGATCCAGAAAAAGATTTCGCCATGCGTTACGCACCCGTAGAAAAAAATCAACCTCAGGTTGACAAAATCATGAAAGCCATGTCGCGTGCTGACCAATTACTACTTGCAACGGACCAAGACCGCGAAGGCGAAGCCATCTCATGGCACCTTTTAGAAATGCTAAAAGCTGATGGCTGCCTCGATGGCAAATCAGTTGCGCGAATTGTATTCAATCAAATCACAAAAAAAGCAATCCTGGATGCCGTTGCAAATCCACGCGAACTGTCACAAGAACTCATCGATGCACAGCAGGCCAGACGAGCGCTAGACTATCTAGTCGGATTTAAGTTATCACCCTTACTTTGGAAAAAAATACGTACGGGATTGTCCGCAGGCCGAGTACAAAGCCCTGCACTACGTATGATTGTTGAACGCGAACTCGAAATTGAAGCATTCAAAAGCAGAGAGTATTGGTCCATATCAGGGGATTTTAATGCCGAGGCGGCACCACTGAACGCAAAGCTTGACCAGTACCAAAAAGAAAAACTTACCCAATTCTCAATAGAAAATGAGAAACAAGCGACTGAAATCGCCACCGCCATTCAAAAAGTCAAAAAAGACGACTGGCAGGTCATCGACATCAAAGAAAAAACCAGAAAAAAAGAGCCACCGGCACCATTCATTACGTCAACGCTGCAACAAGAAGCGGTCAAAAAGCTTGGTTTTACTTCTTCAAGAACCATGCGTACGGCACAAACACTTTATGAAGGTGTGCCCATAGACGGCGGCGCGCCCATAGGTTTAATCACCTATATGCGTACTGACTCAATCATGCTTGCTGACGAAGCCATCGATGCGATTCGTAGCCACATTAAAAATCATTTTGGCGCAAAATCAGTCAATCCTCAAATCAGAAAGTTTAAAAACAAATCTAAAAATGCTCAAGAAGCACACGAAGCGATTCGCCCAACTGACATCAGTAGAAATCCCGATAAAATCAAAGACAGTCTTTCAGCTGATCAATTCAAGCTGTATCGTATGATTTGGCAAAGAACCATTGCTGGACAAATGATCGCAGCAACTATCGATCAAGTCAGAGTCGATATCAGCGATGCTAAGCGCACAGCTGTGTTCAAAGCAACTGGAAGCAGTATACGCGATCCAGGCTTTTTAAGAGCCTACCAAGAGGGCTATGAAGAAACCGAAGTCAATGATACGCAAGAGTCATTCTTACCACAAATGAAACTCGGGCAAACAGTACCTTTGGTTGCGGTAAAAACAAAACAACACTTCACAGAACCACCCGCTAGATATTCTGAAGCGAGTCTCATTAAAGCACTGGAAGAGCACGGTATTGGTCGTCCATCCACATGGACTAACATTATATCCACCATCGTTGCGCGTCAATACGCTGTTATTGATAATAAACGTTTCAAACCCACTGATGTAGGGCGAATCGTCAATAAGTTTTTAACCAAGTATTTTGAGCACTACGTAGATTATGAGTTTACAGCCCAACTTGAGGATGAATTAGATGCAGTCTCTCGTGGTGAGAGTGAGTACATTCCTTTGCTGAAAAACTTCTGGAAACCATTTTCAAAACAACTCGTCACAATTGATGAAACAGTGCAACGAAAAGATGTCACCGAGGAAAAAACAGACGAAACATGCCCCGAATGTAACAAGCATAAACTGGTAATCAAGCTGGGTCGGAATGGACGATTTTTCGGCTGTAGCGGCTACCCAGATTGTAAATATACGCGCGCTTTCTCGGAAAGTGAAGAAGAAAAACAGCAAGAACAAAATATTGTTGAAGGAAGACAATGTCCAAAATGCGAAGCTGCGCTTGTCATCAAGGAAGGTCGTTATGGCAAATTTATTGGCTGTAGCAAATACCCTGAATGCAAGTTCATAGAGTCACTCAACAAGCCAGAAGACACAGGAGTAACCTGCCCAGCTTGTAACAAAGGGACTTTCTTAAAACGTCGAGCGCGAAGAGGGAACTTTTTCTACTCATGCTCTGGATACCCTAAGTGTAAAAACATTGTTTCACATCCACCTCTAAATGAACCGTGCACAAATTGTAACTATCCAATCACCATGTTAAAAGTCACTAAAACCAAAGGCGAACAAATCGTCTGCCCTGAGTGTCAACATACAATCAACAAAGAACAAGCATAGAAACATCGCGTAATTTCACGCACATAAACCTTAACCCATCAAAAGCCAAAACAGGTCTCAGCATTCAGCAATCAGATTGAATGCTGTATACTTTCTAGCGCTGGTGTCGAAGGTCTAACAATACCGTTCCCATCGATAAGTTTTTCACAATTTGCATCGCTAAAAACACCTGATGCAACATGCTTACCCGCTGGCGCGGTTTGAACAGCGAATTGAGAATCCTGGGACGGACCTGGGTGCCGATTCAAGTTAGTATATAATTTGGAAGGTCGGTTAACAACGATAGAGCCACCACGTTCTTTGGGTGCATCACCCTCCTCCAGTTGAGATGACCGTCGTCTTCGAAAACCAGGGTTGCCATAGGTTTCATCTGGATCGATAAAAAAAGAACTTCGACGCAATCTAGAACCAGAATCCTTACTGCATGACTGATCAAAGGTCAACATAGACTTAGGCATTAAAATGAGACTAGGTAGAAAAACGTTGGCCTGTTGAGCCAATTCCTTAATAAAATTTATCATTCCCCATAAGGAGCGTCTGTGGTCATGCAACATTATTATCTGACCCGATAATTCATCAAGCATGCGCCTGTCCTCCAGTACAAGGTTATTCTCATTATCTTGTGAGACACCATGCAATGATTGATCGTCCCTGGATGCTGTCTCCGATACATCATCAAAACAACCCATACATGAGCATTTGCCTACAGCACCACCTGAATGAAGATGTAAACATGGCGCATCAAGTACAGACATTGGCAAAAAAATATCTAGACTATCGACAGCATGATCCGTTGATAATTCATCCGTAGCATGTTGTGAGACAAGGGCTTCAACCGCATGCAGTAATGCTTCACACTGATGCACTTTTTCAAAGACATCGCATAATGAGCGATCAAGTGAATTGGCATAATAAAAGACTTGCTTTGCACGATAATTATTAAGCCCCATAGGTTCTACAAGGTCATTATCATACTGATTTACACATTCAGACAAGAAAGAAGATGAAGAAGAGCGATGCATAACTATCCTAGTCGCAACCAATAACAATTTTTAAACATCATATTTATCGTGATGACCACCTATGATCTCGATTTAGCATATTCTACCTGACACCAAATATCGTTGGTGTCTTCTATAACGCAATTGAGACCGCTTTCAGACGACTGGGCTGAAAAATGTTGCGTCATAATACCACTTTCGAAGCTCAAACGATCCACTCGGTAGTCATTCCTACCTTGAGAAGCGTCGTTAAAACACTGGAGACCTCTACTCGAATGTCCATCATGAGCAGCTGGCACGCGAACTCTTATCGCTTCACGGTAACCATGATACGCCTCACCATGATCAGAAGGATCATATTGCTGCGCCACGGGCAACACGACAACCACTGCCGGCTCAACAGCATAGTTCTCTACAGCAACGCATTTTCTCACGCCTCTTAGGTGGCGAGCCATTAGCTGCTGGGTACAACCAAGAAAAATCATCAATAATCTGATTAACATATTCTATACCTTTTTTTTTCACAACACTAACACAAAATACTCAAATACTCAATGATATCAGATAACCAATACAATCAGCATGCACAGGATACTGACTTTAATTCGCTCATAGCATCAAGCTAAATAACGCACACTCATGTAAATGACTGACCATGAGAGCATCATAAATCAGCAGCTATGAAAATTTCAGCTGAATGGGTATAAAGCTTTGTTCATTCTCAAGAAGATTGCAGAGCTTAGCATCACCAATCTCTTGATCAAAAAATCGGTATTGTAAAGGAACCGGCCTACGAACCTTAGGAGTTAAAGATCGCTCTAACAGAAGCGCATAATCTTTAAGTGTTTTATAAAATCGCTGGTCCATAGCGTGATTACCATTAAGTGCATACTCATTACGACCATGATCTTCCAGCAAGTGAATATCAAGTGACGACGCAAGCCTATCTGGATCAGATGATTCAGCGTTAAGGTCATTGAGCAATTCCTCAAGCCTATCAACCATTCTATGTCCAGTGTGATTGGAGTTATTACTCTGGTCAATCAATGTCACAATAAGACTGATGATTCGTGCATGATGACTACGCATACAGGCGCGCATATTCATTTGCTTGAATGAGGAATCATCAGGCACATCCCGTCGAGAATTTGGAAATTTCTTGAAAATATGTGCGCGCAAAGCAGGCGAAATATGCTCAGACAAGTGATCATCATGTACGTCAAGCTCATAATACAAACACAATGCCGGTAAACAACGTTCAGAAATAAAACGACGGACCTTAACATACTTATCATGTTTTGGAAAAGCACATGGTAGATTTTCCATAATCCATTCCAAAGATTCGAAACTTTTTTTGCAGCCCGATTCAAGCGATTCAGAGTTAATGCCAGGCAATTTACCTTCCTTAACGTAAATATTATACGACTTACGAAGAAACTCATAACAAGATCTCATAAAGCTCAATCGACATGCCTGGTCAGGATTAATCTCCTGATAGGAACTAACAAGTGCCTCATAATCAGTATCTGACAGAGTTCGGTTTTTTTCATAAGCATCATCTAACTGAGCGCGCATATAATTCACAGCACGTAACACACAATCCCTGATAGCATCTGGTTCAAGAATAGGGTCAGCATTCCTATCCGCATGTTCACCATGACTTAACTGCACACTGGATATTGATGAAGAAGAACGGTATGAACTTACAGCGCCTGGTTGAGTATTTGATCCTTCTTCACCTATCCCAGGAGAAGCATTCGGAAAAAGATTGAAAACTGGCGTCATCACTCTTTGAAAAACCGGAGAAGCATTAACCCGTCCCCAAACCGCAGATAAATTCAACATTGAGCCACCATCTGTTACAGTGCCCTTGTCGCCATTCAAATTAAACGTTGCTTTATCAACACGAGTTGGATTGAAATCGAAACCAATTCGACTCAAATTATCAAACACCTCGATCGATGGTGATTCTGAGTTACGAAATGACTTTTTTATGAGTTGACCGAAGTCACGAAATTTCAATAGCAAATGGAAATAAGCCGCACGCCTATCCCGAATCGACCAATACCGTTCTAGGCCTTGGGCAGGAATACGCTGTACATAACTAGAGTCTTTGTTTGAAAAAAAAGACCATGACTGATTAAGATGATGGTATTGACGATGTAAAACACGATTTGTATGATCAATTAATTTTTTAGGACGGGCATCGAAGGCCTTCATTTCCTTGACACGAGGAGAAATAAAATGGTCATCCACAAAACCAGCGATCAAACTAATCGCAAGCACTATAACAGCGAGCAGCAAAAACCAGTTACCAATCGCTTGAACCGAAGCGGGGATGATCATTGAAGCCATCCATTTATGAAGACTCAATTTCCCAACGCCTTCCGACAACTTCATAATCACCGTACAAGCACCACTATAAATACCATTTAGATCAAACTGACAATGATAAAAGTTGTAAAGGAATCGCGATTTCGCATTTACGCCAAACATACGATGGAAGTCACGAAGCGTCAGATTTTCGTATGTTTTATCATATAGATGGCTGAAAACTGCTCTCAGCATTTTGATGATGAGAAGAAACTGGAGTAAATCAACCAACATATGAGCTGTAGTACTGGAAATAATCAGCACATCCAACAACTGAGACGCTAAATTTACAACATACTCAATCACTAGGCTCATCCTTACTTATCATTATGTCCTAATTATAACATAACACACCACAATGTCAATAGTATGCAACGATAAGTCCTATAAATACCTTAGTAAGCATGGGGATACAACCCTACGATTAAGCACTGAAAACAGGCTATTTTAAACCATTAGTTTCTGAATAATCGACTACATAAGTGAACATTCATCCTATAGTAAAGACCCCATCCTAATATTTTACTTAGTTCTCAGAAAGCAACAATGAAGCAAATTTTTTCTTACCCACAGCAAGCTTCAAACGCTTACTTTTTGAAAATTGGGAAACCTCTAGTTGGTAACCAACATCAACAATCTTAGCCTCATCAAGCTTCACAGATCCTTGTTCAATCAGACGTCGCGCTTGACTGTTCGAGCCACTAAACCCAAGGTCGACAATAATACGAGTCAATAAAATCGGCTCAGAAAAATCAGATGCAGAAAAGCTTAAACTGGGCAATCCACTGCCCATGCCAGCCATTTGAAATGTATCGAGCGCTGTTTTTTCAGCTTGTTGTTGTAACGCTTCGCCGTGACAGAGTTTTGTAGCTTCATTGGCTAGAATAGTTTTTGCCTGATTAATATCACCATCGCGCAGCTGACCCAATTGCTCAATATCAGCTAATGGCAAGTCGGTAAACAATTTTAAGAATCGTACGACATCTTTGTCTTCCGTATTACGCCAAAATTGCCAATAATCATACGCTGGCAATTTATCATCACGAATCCAAATGGCGCCTTGAGCAGTTTTACCCATTTTAGCGCCACTAGCCGTGGTGATCAATGGCGCAGTCCAACCAAATAAAGGCTGACTCATGAGTCGACGCCCAAGATCAATCCCACTGACGATATTCCCCCATTGGTCACTACCACCCAACTGCAACTGACACTGGAATCGCTTATTCAACTCAGCAAAGTCATAAGCCTGTAGTAACATATAATTGAATTCAAGAAACGATAATGGCTGATCCCTATCCAAACGCGATTTGACACTATCAAATGTCAACATACGATTAATACTGAAGTGCTTTCCAACATCACGAAGAAACGCCAAATAACCAAGATTGTCCAGCCACTCAGCGTTATCAACCATAAGTGCATCACTATGCGCACTCCCAAATGATAAAAATTGTTTAAATATCTTCTCAATAGACGATTTATTAGACTCAATTACCTCAGGGGTTAGCATTTGACGCTGAGTATCCTTTCCAGATGGGTCACCAACTTTAGTCGTCCCACCCCCCATAAGTACAATCGGCTTATGTCCAAAATACTGCAACCAACGGAGCATCATAATTTGGGCCAAATTACCAACATGCAAGCAATCACTGGTCGCATCAAACCCTATATAGGCTACGATCGGTCCTTCCTTAAGACGCTGATCTAGCGCTGCAATATCTGTACACTGGTGAAAAAATCCTCTCTCCTGAAGACAACGCAAAAAATCTGACTGTGGTTGGTAATCACTCATAATTAAATTTTTCCATGAAAATTCCAGACAGATTCTAACATAAGTGCTATATAAATTATAGTAAACAATGATGATAAAACAAAACAATAAGGAGGCAACATGCAGTTACAGCTCAAAAAAACTCTTAACGAATTTGATCTTAGATTGACGGAAGTATGCGCTGCAACACACATTGAATCCGCACTAGAAAAACAGAGAGAAATCATACGGTTACTTGACGACTTCACCAGCAATATTCATCATGTTAATGTCAAAGGCGAAGAGATGATTGAGATCAACTATCATCTAAAAGATCTTCTAAATGAGTGTATTACCAACCGCAATCATCTAGGAGACTTCAATAGCATCTATGAAGATCAAAATGATGAAATCATCGATCAGTTACAAAAATTAATCAGACATATTAGCCGCCTAATCAAACGTTCAATCAAGAATTAATCTAAAAACACACCACGCTGTATCTTTTTAACTTCTAGTTTCTAGAAAATATTTTCGGACCAGTTAAAAATACCCAATCCCACAACACATAAATCAATAAAAATACAATGACATCACAACCAAATACACTTATAATAGGATATCAATATCATAATCAACGACATGTCAAAGATCTTCAAGACAGCCATAGAGTCACTGGGAAAAGGAAAAATAATTGCTTACCCTACAGAGTCTGTTTGGGGCCTTGGCGTCGATGCAACCAATCAACAAGCTGTCAATCAACTCAATCAGCTTAAAAAACGACCAGGCAATAAAAGTTTCATCATCCTCGTAGACACACTTGCATCAGTATCAACGTGGATTGACTGGACAAAACTACCACAAGATATAGATTCTATGCATGGCTGGCCAGGCCCTATCACAAAATGCTTTCCGATTAATAGCACGTGCCCAGACTGGTTAGGACATCAAGGCACAATCGCAATTCGTATCAGCGCACATCCAATTGCAATGGCATTGTGCCAAGCCTATGCCAGACCAATTATCTCTACCAGCGCGAATCAATCTGGCGACGCACCAATGACCACCAAAGAGGCCATACAGTCTCTTTTTGGTCATGAGATCGATCACTATGTAGCTGGCCAGCCAGGCGGCCTAGCGCCAACAAAAATCATTGACCTACAATCTGGGAAAACGCTACGCTGAACGCATAAGCGTATGTCAGGCATAACTTTCTCTACCCTTTGTACTTTTGAAACGACGATGTGACCACATATATTCTGCTGGGCATTTTGCAATTTTAGACTCAATATATCGAGCCAGGCTACAAGAAAAAGCTTCTGCATGATCCATCGGGAGTGTCAGCGGCTCTAACTCAACGATGAGCTTTTCGCCCTCATAAAATGAATTACAAAACCATGCCATACAACCACTCAACTTGACTAGCGTATATGCAGCAGAGCTAAATCGCGCCGGAACACCAAACAGCGTCGTTTTTACCGAACGCTTTCCCCCAGAATCTTGATCGGGCAAATAGATAATGGTATTGCCATCTTGTAACCACCGCACAAATTGTCTTGGATTGGTTTTATCACTCATATCCACAAATGATTTTGCACGACCTTGCAAAATAGCATCGTTCATCACTTTAGAGTTGCTCCGACGACCCACACCATACGATGGCTCGATATGAAGACCTAAAATCCTACCGTCAAGCTCGAGATGTTGTGAGTGTTTAGAGATCAACAAAATACCCTGAGGTTGCTTCTGCGCATTCAAAAACGCGTCAAGACCGCGAAGCTCGTAATCAAGCCCTGAACGCACTTGGGCATCAGTCCAAAACCACGCAACTCCAGTATCAAAAATTGCTTGCCCAAAAGAACGAATATTGTCTTGGATGATCTGTTCAACATCGTATTCTTGTTTCGACGAAAAACACCAAGTAAGATTATGTTTGATCACTCGAAACCGCTTAGCTGCAAAAAACAGGGAAAGTTTGCCCAAAGCACCAGAAAAACGAAACTGCATTCGTCTTGGCAAACATGACAGTAAGCGCCAGAATTTCACCAAAACCCACATCACTATTTCTTTCATAATTAACCAATTAATCGTTCTTTTAGAGAATAACAGGGCATTGAAAAAAAGCAATCAAAAAAGTTCTAAGCCGATGCTTCTCTGGAGCACTTGACACTGAGTCTAACCCAATACATCAAGCTAGGTTCGCGCCTTCATAGACAATGGCTCGTTTTTGGAATTGACGTCCTTTGCAACTTTTCTGCCCATCCGAGGACGTAATCTCGCATTAAACATCGAAAAACCATGCAGAGGCGTTGTGCCATTTTTATCAGCATGCATAAAGTTCTGCGAGCTAGTCTTCAACTTGATGGCATTGGTTGTGTTCGACACAGGCAATCGAATATCAGGCGCGTGTACAAATCTTGATGCAAATTGACTTGACCCAAGCGGTTGCAGTAATGGCCTAACCGTTAACGGCGCAACAGCAAAAGGCTTGTTCACAATAGCCAATTGACCGGTTTGCTTCGGCATCAAAAGCTGGTTTACATGCGCCCACAGAGAAAAAGTGCGGTACAAAAGACTATTCTGCTTAACAGAATGTGCATTGACAGATACCTGCGCACTACGTAACGATTGCTCAGGGACAGGACAAACCTGAGGCGCTTTTTGAGATTGTAACGGCACTAATGAATTCATCCATTTTCCTGAACGCGCAGCGTCTTTAGAGGATACATCAGAGGTTTCAACAGCACATTGCGCTTGCACTGCAGCAGTCTGACGAATTGCAAGCGCACCATCAGGCTGTTGATGCAACGCCACCGATTGGCCTTGTCGGGTAAATCGACGCGCAATCACCAATTTCAATTCGCGCAGAAACGGGGGTATAAGCGGCTTCAACACATGGTGCTTAGCAATCAAGCTCTGATCAACATTATGATCTGAAATGGCGGCACCAGCGGTATTTTTGTCTTTATTCTGCGATGGGAGCGAATCAGAATGCCTGGACTTCGGCGCAGACGCCAAAGTATGTGAATGATTGGAAAAATCAGAGTCAACACTTCTATCAATTGACAAACTACTATCTTTATTTGGAGTGGCTACAAGCGCCGGCACCCAATTTGAAAAGCCTGACTTATATGATTTTTTAGCGTTAGAAGATTGATACGGAGATTGAGAAAACGTATCGTCAGGAGCACCAGATGATTTATCATTTTGAGAACCACCAGCCGCTTGACGCATAAGCTCGACCGGATAACCAAACGATGGTATCACTGACACATCAATCTCTGCGTCAGGTCGGCCTACCTGATCAAGCAGTACTCTTGCTCTAATATCTCGCATCAAATTCTCATGTACAACCCGTTTGCTAGGCACGTCCTGACCGACTCGCCTGAGCAGCTCAACAACTCGCTCACGCTTAGTTAACGGCAATTTTGACAGCTCAACAGATAGCGCATTGATTTTGTCACGGCTTTCAGACTGTCGGGCACAATATGCCTCACACTGCTCACAATGCATCTGAATATTGGCAGACATTTCTTGATAATCCTTTTCCGTAATCGCATTTTCTTGTAACCATCGTTTGATATCATCCATACAATGCTGTCTCACCAATGGATATAATCCTGCATCATGCTTGTCATAACCTTGTCCCAAGAGTGATTCAAGATGTGACACGAACAACTTATGCCAAATTGTTTCACTATTTGGCAACATGGCAATATGCTGAGACAATGGTAATGCCAGCATTTGTTTCAGTGAAAATGTTTTCTGGACCGGGGTCTTCTGCTCAGCAAGTGCCTCCGAATCCTGAGACTCAACAGAAAAAAAACGTCGAATTCTTAAAAAAAGTGATTTAAAAGATACTTTTTTGACCCAGCGAAATTTAAAAAATCTCCGCAGAGCACGCAAAAAATTCAATCTTGTAAAAAACTGAACGACTCGAACTTGGCCTATTTTAAAAAGGAACCATTGAAACACACTGTCAAAGCCAAGCGCATTCTCAGATTCACGTTTTTTATTACTTTGAAGGATTGATTGTGATTTTTCTATCGCCATAGTAATTTAATCAGTTTTAGTCATGTTGTTATTATAACACAACGCATGGTTTTTGCAAGATTCATAAACAGTTTTACACACCTCACTAACTTCAATAAACTAATAACACTACCTGGTAAAACATCGATTTACTAATAGCGCTGAGAACTTGACAGGCCAATGGGCAAACGGTAACATTAATCATCAAAAAAACTTGAAAAACACAAGCATTATCAAACAAAACCAAACTAAACGGGAAACCAATGCACATTTCAAAACGAATCATCCTCACAACACTCTTATCATTATCAACCCTGCATGGCGTCGCACAATCAACAACCAGCATAAAATCATACGCTATAATCAACCAGCACGATGAAGATGTGTCGCTAGAAGTCTCAACACCAACAGAAGCAAACGAGACACACTTTACTGCATGGAATAAAGTCAAAATCCTTGTGCCCAAAGCGACAAATGAGCAACCATCGATCACAAAAGGCAGTTTTCCGATGATCAAAGACGACTCATGGATTCAATTCATCAAAGTGAAAGCCTGCATTGGTTCAGCCTGCAGCATTAACATCATGAGAAGCTCATCTTTTAATAACGAAATTTTATCATGTCGAATCGATGATACCCCTAGTATCCGTTGCAAATTGGTCGATCAATAAAATTAAACATGAATAAATTGCAGCAAACAAACCGACAAAAACCCGCCGTGTGAACCCAATAAGTATCAGTAGCTATCACTAGACGCACACATCAAATAAGCAAGCATCGTCATACAGTCGGTGAAACCGGGTCATCAAATCAGTTATCTGCTTTTATCCTGAACTATTTGTACTATCTATTGGCTGTAAGATCCTGATTTTTTTGTTTGTTTTTATTAAGGTTACCTGAATCAAGTGAGTTAGACGAATCCTTAGCTTTTTTTGGCCATTCTTTTGTTTCAATCTGACTACGATCGATGGATTGTCTTTGATTTTCCTTATTCGCTTTGCCCACATCCTGCAGTCGATTTTTGCTGTGTAGTTCAGCAGAAACATTTTCTTTGCCACCGGGTGCACCAGCACGGATGGAAACATCCTTAAATTGACGATCCGGTATGTTTTGATGCGCCATATAGTCGCGCACACCTGCAGTCAAAATATCTACATTTTCACTATCGCATTGATCCAAACGTAACCGCTTAGTTGGATTTGCAGTAAAAAATGCTTTGGCAGCCATATAGCCAGCATAATAGGCTTCCTGATCAGAATTACCGGATGGCCATTGTGCAACCACTTGATCAAGTGTGGCATTTTTAGGCATTTCTTTAGGTTCATCTGACGAAAGAAGGTCAAATCCATCATCATTAGTTTGATAGATATTCTGTTGGATCAATGGTCCACCATCATGACTGTAATGCTTTGAGATACAAAATTGACCAGCCTTTAGATCAACCATTTCCGGAGAATCGATGGATCCAGTTGCGGTAAAGGTAGCCGTGGGATTATTAGACGTAGTAGTACCAGTCTCAGTAGATGCACTAGGCTCAGTAGTCTGAGGAGCAGTAGTAGTAGTAGACGTAGTAATAGTAGGTGGAGTAGTAGTAGACGCAACTTTAGAAGGAAGATTATAATGAGGATCAGCTTGTAGATTAGCTTTAGAATTATCTTTGGATTTAGCAGCTTCGATAATCGAACGCAGCATACTCCATCTAGACTTCAAAGCAACAGCAAATTTCTTCCTCTTGGCCAATGCATACAATGCTGCCACCAAAGCAATGGTATTCATTAGAGACAAAGCACCACCAGATAAATTATCCGCTTGCTCAGTACCTGCACCGCGATCAGTTTGACCACCTGACGAATCAACACCTCTGCTAACCATAATTTCATTTAAGCTTTTTTCAAATTTGTCAATCACCCGGGCAAGATCTGCATCCGTCAAAGTGTCTACCAGCTTACCCACTGTATCTTGAACAGAGTCATCATCGTCTAGATTGATAGGAGATGGCATCATGACATTCCCGCTGTCCATCATAGCTATCAACGCAGTAGCATTTTTTTCTGAATCATCATCAACAGACGGCACCATGGTAGTAGATTGAGCAGATTCGCTGACATCATCCGAATTAGTTTTATCAGTAGTAGATTTAGCAGATTCGCTGACATTATCCGAATTAGTTTTATCAATCGTTTGATTAATAAAATTATACATGGATGAAGGGCTCAATGGTGGTGTTTGTTCAGAGGAAAGATTCGATACAACGTTTTGCATATTCGTTGCAACAGCTTTGGTTTGTTTCAAAAGATTGATCGATTCAGTTTGCTTACTTTGTTGACTTTTTGTTTCATTCAGGAAGTTTTCACAAGCTTGCAATTCGTCAATACAAGCATCTAACCCACCAACTATTGTGGCGGGATCTTTTAATTCAGGATGAACAAACTTGCTGATAGTCATGATTTGCGGAGATTTTTTACTGTGAGTAACACCAGACTCATTTGAGGGATTCAGATCGTGCAAAATTTTAGAGGTCAAAGAGTGCATCTTTATGGTCGTTATCAATTGCTCTTTCTGAATAGCAGTTACCAATTGATCTTTTTGAATAGCAGGTTGCGTATCACCTTGACCTTCTGCATTAGTGAGTAAATCTCGATAACGAATACCTTGACGTGCAGAAGTAATCGACCAATTACCATTGATTTCAGGCGCATTGTAATCGATTACAGAAGTATTGTTTTTGGTTTGAGAAGTAGCATTAATTTGGGAGGTAGCAGTTGCTTGATACATATCAACCAAACTGGCCTTTCGCGCTTCCAGTATCGATTTTTTAGCACCGATCAGGCTGACAAGCATAGAATCATAACCCTTGAACGCTTGAACAGCAGACTCCGAAACATCATTATCAACACGTGGCTCAACAGTAGCAGAAGGAATCGTGCTACTTTGCACAGCTGGATCCAATGGTGCTAAGTTTCCTAAATCAGAGCGGAGCTTGATAAGATCACCTAAATTCAATAAGCCAAGTGGTGTATCTTTGACAGTGGTAATTCGTTCAGCAAGGGCTTTAATTTCAGCACGTTTGGCATCAATAAGTTGTTGCCCAACATCATTTTGTTCTTGCTTGATGAGGCTTTTGTAAGCGCTGACAGCAGCATCATCAGATAAACCACTAGGAGTAGACTCAATAAGAACACCAAGCGCATTATAGCGATCAACTAAAACATTGTTGACAGCACCACTGGACGTATCGACAGAACGCAGTTGTTCAATAGCTTGCTTAGCCGCTTGTTGACCGAGAAATACAGTTCTATTTTGGATAACCTGTTCAATCTTTTCCTTAAGCCCCGGTTT
>DCKN01000004.1 GCA_002320385.1 Proteobacteria bacterium UBA1673 | reverse complement strand
ACATGATCAATCAATCGATAACTTAGTCTTTTAAATGCGAAGTACAATAATTAAAAATATGTGAATCAATGATCATCCCAGATGACTGCATTGCGCTTGATGCAATCGAGCCCTATGAATAGCTAACAGTGCAACAGCCGTATGAAACATCATCGCAACAATGATAAGAGCAAAACCAACGATACTGATAATAAGAGGGAAAAGCATTAACCATGGCATTTTTGGCGCAGCAAATTGTAATACGGTTGGACCTTGATGCAATGTATACCACCATTGAACCGAGTAGTGAATTAATGGCAAATCGAGCAAACCCAAAATAGCAATCCAAGAGGCGATTTCAATTGCTGTTGACCGAGGTTTTATTCCCAACCGAGATACTAAATAAGCACTGTATAAGCACAATAATATGACTTCACTGGTGATTCTAGCATCCCAGACCCACCACGTTCCCCACGTAGGCTTTGCCCAAATTGAACCAGTTATTAATGCCAATACGGTCATCAAAGCACCAACAAAAGCACTAGAAAGTGCAAACACATCTGCCATTTTGAGATGCAATAAACGCTCTAGGATGACAAATAATACCATGGCTACATAGAGGCTTAAAGAAAAGAAAGCCACCGGCACGTGAACATATATGATGCGAAATAATTCACCCTGTGTGATATCAGGTGGTACCCGAAGCCCAGCATTAAGCGCATAAGCGATTACGCAGATTGACAATACATAAATCATACGATAAGCAGAGGGTGCCCACGCAAGAAAAGACTTGGGCACAAATAAACTTCGAAAAAGAATTTGGATCATGTAACCAACATCAAAATGATTATTCTATTAGATAGAAAAAATTTAACAAGATCAACCAGGATGGTTAAATTGTGGAATCGAGGCAGGTGAAGCGAGTTGTAATGCTTTGCGCGTAGCGTAGGCAGCACTTTGCTCATCGCCTAGCTTCAGGTAACAATTGGCAAGTAATCGCCATGCTAGGGCGTCATCAGGATGGCTAGCAATTTTAACTAACAAAAGATCTTTCATATATGCAGGCTTCTCTATAAGATTGATAAATTCGCGAGTTTCGGAACTGTTCAACGAATGCTTGAACAGAAAATGCTGCCAATGCCCAAGATACATATAGATAAAAAGCGCAGTAATTAATGCAACCGCCAATGCGGTGAATGGTACATCATGTCTTTGGCGCACTTATTACTTCCTTAGATAGTGCATCAACATCCACATCTGAGAGCATTGCACAAGTGCCTACCCGTAACGACTTTGGCAATGATACAGGACCATAAGCCACACGCACTAGCCGACTGACTCGAATCGACTGGCTTTCCCATAAACGTCGCACCATACGGTACTGTCCTGAAAGCACCTCAACTTCATACCAAGCATTTTTAGCATGTTGTTTGTTTTTAAGCTGCTTACAAGACTTAAAGGAAAGTCGACGACCGTCGATCATCACACCTTGTAACATACATGTGACTGCTTCAGACCTTACCTCGCCATAGACCCTAACATGATAACGACGAACAAGTTGACTACTAGGATGCATAAGCTTGTGCGCAAAATCACCATTTGTTGTAAATAGGATTAAACCACTGGTATTAACATCCAGACGTCCCACCATAATCCATTTTTCTTGATTTTGATTGGGCAAAAGCTCGAAAATAGTCGGTCGCATTTGCGCATCAACCTTAGAGCATATCACTCCGAGTGGTTTATTAAGAATCAAAACCTGAGGACGCTCACTCGTAGAGAATTGCACATTAAAAGACTGCCCATCGACAATAATACAGTCACCACGGCCAACGGATTGACCAATTTCGGCTAACTGATCATTAACCGTGACGTGTCCTTCAAGTATCAACCGCTCAACCTGTCGTCGAGATAATTGAGAATGATTAGCGAGATATTTCTGTATGCGCATTTTAGTAGAAGGTTAACATGACAAGAGTATTGACTGGTCGATGAAATTTAAAGTTTACTAGATCTTGGAATTATAACATATTAAGCAGGGTGTTACATAAAAAGATTTTTATAAATAATACCAACAATGAGTAATATTCTATGATAATTAATCAATAACTTGTCAGAACAGATAGATCATAGTAAAATTACATATCCATTATCTTTACCAATATTATGGCTGAATTTTTACAGATCTTTTCAACCTTATTATTTTTTCTTGTCTACTATAAATACAACATCTACACAGCAAGCCTTTGTTTAAGCATACTCTCAGTTGTTCAAGTGCTGGCCGGCTATTTTTTTGAGAAAGCGAAAACATCTATGAATCAATCCAGCCTGCTGATGCTAGCATTATTTGGATTCGCAACTTGGTATTTCGGTAACCCAAGATTCATACAGTGGAAAATAACCATTGCAAACATAGGCTTTGCAATGTTTATCTATGGTTATCGCCATTTTAACAAAGAAGCCTTTTTTACATCTACGTTCAAGTCCTCAAATTTGATAATTCCAAATCAAGCTGGCATCAATGCAGACAACATGTTAGCGATATTCTTTGTCGCAACAGGCTTGCTCAATGTGTGGATCTTTAGCACCTATCCAGAGTCAACATGGGTGCTGTTTAAAACAAGCATCATTTTTATCAACATCGCCTATCTCATGATCATAACAGCCTACCTAAGTCAATACGTGAAACCAACAGCAAGTCATGAAGATAACTGATCACAAAGTCACCATTGAAAAAATTAAAATCAAAGTTTCTCAACTCGACAACATCAGTTCTGTCGAAGTGCATGACAACAGTCATCTACATGCTGGACACAAAGAAGCAATGAAAAATCCTAACAAAGGCCATTTTCACCTCATTGTCAGGTTTAAGGAAAACAGGGAGACTCGCATCGTACAGCACCGAAAAATCTATCATGCATTATCTTCAATCATGCACAACATTCATGCACTTTCAATTGAGATAATCAAATAACAGCACAGACAATAAAAATAGAAAACTTAAAAGATCGCAATTTCAATCAAGGCGACTCATCGGGCGATAGACATGAATCGCTAAATCTTTTTACCAAATAATGAAATCAGCTGCTGTTTGTCTGATAAATTAAGTTGTTCTTTATCATCCCAGCTCCACAAATGCATGGTTGCTCTGGTGCGCTGTTTGTCGATCCAGCATAGCTCAACTTTGTACATAGGGGCGCCAGATTGACTTTTGACCCAGTAATACCAGTGCTTATGACTCTCTTGCGTACGTTTCTTAAACAGTCTCAAGCCTTGATCCTTCAGAAGAACTGCAACATGAGTGGTTTCATTCATTTTTGGATTTACAAGGATTTCCAAGGAATAAGCGTTTTGAGTATTAGAAGGAGTCGCTAACATTCTTTTAGGTGGGAGATCGTCACGCATCTTGAGCTGCGTTAATTCTTTCTTAGAAAGCTTTTGAGTGTGTTGAAGCGACGATTTAGGCAAAAAAGGCATGACAACACCTTTGGGCATCACAAGAGTTTCAAGCGCAGCGCCAAAACTTGAGACGGCTGACAAGACGAGTAAAATTTTTAAAGACATCTTATTCATAATAGCTCCTTTTTGAGACCAGACTACATCAAAACCAAGAAAAAAACAAGCACTCAGGCAGAAATTTCCTCTGGGTTGATCCCTGCAGCACTCAATGACGCTTCGATAGCTGATTGCACATTTTCATCAACAGGCGTCAGTGGCAATCGTAAATATGAGCTAATACTAAAGACAACCTGGACCATGTGCTTTATGACCTGAGGATTACCGTTTTCTCTAAGATGCTTTATAATTGAATCAATGTCTGAAAAACTGCCTTTGGACCATTGAGGATTTGTATCGTAATTCGTAATTATACTTTGAATAAGATTTGGCAGTATATTCGCAACAACAGAAATGACGCCGTCGCCACCTAAGTCTAAGCACTCAAACATTTCATGGTCATTACCACCCAAATAGATGAAGTCACTTGGCGACAACTGAACAATTTTTTTCATGCGTTCCAAATCACTCGAGGCGTCTTTAATCCCCATTATGTGTTGATTTTGACAAAGTGTAAGCAAGGTTTTTTCAGTAAAGTCTATCCCTGTTCGACTAGGCACCGTATAGAGAATGATCGGCATCTTGACAGCTTGCGCAACACGTAAAAAATGTTGGCATAGTCCATTTTGGTCTGGTTTTACATAATAAGGCGTTGTCAATAAAATTGCCTGCGCACCACATGCTTTAGCCTGCTTGGCTAGTACGATCGCACTCTCAGTAGAGGGACTAGAAACACCAACAATCATCGCAGTGGACTCAAGAGATTTTCGAGCACTCTTGAGTAAGCACTCACGTTCACTGAGTGATAAGCTCACCCCCTCTCCAGTACTGCCAAACAACACGACTGAACGGCTGGCCTGAGCATCGTGCCAAGCAACCCACTTTTTCCAGTCAGCAAGCGCAATAGATTCGTCCTGAACAAAAGGAGTTACTAATGCAGGAATCGATCCGGTAAAAAGAATATTTTTCATAATACAACACAAATTAAAATTAACAATGCCACGTAATCAATCATTGTGCAAGTTGTGCATCAAACATTGAAGAGAAATGCACGAGCATAAACAAGAATCACTTTATCAAAAGACTAAAACACTATATATTAATTGTTATGTAATGAATTGAGCATCCATGCTAAAGAAATTTCTTATCCCGCTACTAATCTGTATGAATACACCAAGCTTTGCAGTTAGCTACGATCCAAGCAACAAAATTAACCAGCTTGCTCTGACTATGGCATTACTCAAACAAAACTACATTGATAGCATGAGTGACAATGATATTGCTGAGAAGGCAATTAGAGGACTGCTCAATCAACTAGACCCCCACTCTGATTATCTTGATATCAACGATTTCAGCACGTTAAACGATGCAACCAACGCACAAGTCACAGGCATAGGGGTTGAAGTAACAATACAAGACGGCATATTAAAAGTTGTTGCACCATTAGATAACTCACCAGCAGCGCTAGCAGGCATTAAGAACGGTGATCTGATCACGCATGTCAATGGTGCTGTTGTTTTCGATATTGGATTCAACGAAGCCATTGCACAAATCAAAGGCAAAGAGGGAAGCAAGGTTAAAATAACAATCGTCAGACCAGGACAAAACAAACCGATAACCTTCGATATCACAAGAAAGCAGATAAAGGCACCAACTGTCCGCTCTGAGATGTTAAGCGACGATATCGTATACTTACGAATCAGTTACTTTGGCATGCCAACTGCATTGGAAGTTAAAAAACAACTCGCATCTATAATGAAAAAAAATAAGAACATCAGTGGACTAATTATCGATTTAAGGAATAACCCAGGCGGTGTGCTGGAGTCTGCAATAGAAGTCAGTGACTTATTCCTAGATAAAAAGACAATGAAGTATCAAGGTGTCATAGCATCTGCAAAAGAGCGCAATCTAAATGTAACACAAGAGTTCAAAGCTAAAAGTGAGGATATGACTGACGGACTGCCAATTGCAATCATCATCAACTCAGGATCTGCATCAGGTGCGGAAATCATGGCTGGCGCGTTTAAAGACCACGGAAGAGCAACAATCATTGGAGAAAGAAGCTTTGGTAAGGGCTCTATCCAAACCGTCCTACCATTAAGCGATACCTCAGCAATCAAAATCACAACTGGTCTCTATTACACCCCCTCTGGCAAAGTGGTACAACAATCAGGTATCGATCCAGATATCGTTTCGCCAAAACTCGTCGCAGCAGAGGCCAACTTAACCACAAAAATTAGAGAATCAGACTACCTCAAGTCGATTGGATCAAATCAAGACAATATTCAAAAGCCAGCGTCGATCAAAGACAGCCAACTAATTGAGAAGTTCGGTATTGAAATCTACCAAGCCATACAAACGCTAACAAACACACAAAAAGGATTATTATGCCATTGATGTCAATAAAAAAATATTTTCCGTTCAGTTTTCTCATGGCAGTGATTATTGTTGCTCATGCAAGCACTGAAGAAACAATTACTGCAATCGCTCAACAATCAATCAATTGTGTTTTTAATCATAACGAAGCAACAAACAAAGCGTGCTTGAAAGAAGTAAACTTCAGCCCAGAAGTTACAAACAGCATTGAACAATACTACAAGGATAATGAGAACTTTCAGATCATGCTCAACAATACGATGATCATGCGAGAAAAGCAGGAATCAACACACGTAAAACAAATTGACACTCATGATAAAAGCAGCAACACGAACTGGATGGCTACGACGCGGTTCACGCTCTATTTAGTCAAAGACAACATTGAAATACAGAGACCAATGGAAAATACGCAGATAATCTCATTAGCCTCGCAGAATTCACCAACCTGGACAGTCAAAGATTTCACAACAAATGTGATTGGCGACTCTTTAATCATTGACCACGAGTTAATGAGAAAGAAAAACTGCCAACAAGATGACAACTTTCAAGAAAATTAAATCAATTAATGATGGTTATTGACTTAATGAGTCACAAAGATTAGGGTTAAGCATTGAAACAACACTGAGAAATCATGTTAGTCGTCGCCATAAGCACAAGAGCACTTTTCAACTTCAACGAAGGAAATAAGGTATTTGAAAAAGACGGCTTGTCAGCCTACAAAGCTTACCAAAGAGAGCTGGAGTCACAACCATTAGAGAAAGGCGTTTGCTTCAGCTTGGTTAAAAAACTTCTAAATCTAAATAAAAGCACCGAAAAAGCCATTGTCGAGGTCATACTTTGCTCAAGAAATTCAGCTGATTCAGGACTGAGAGTTTTCAACTCAATTGAACATTATGGACTAGCGATCACACGTGCAATTTTCTCAGATGGCCAACCCGTACATCAGTACTTAAAGGCATACAAAGTAGATTTATTCTTATCAGCAAATGCAGTCGATGTTGCAGATGCTCTGAAAATTGGGATCGCATCGGCCACGATACTAACCGATAAAATTCAACACTACAACGAAAAAAACCCACAACTAAGAGTTGCGTTTGATGCAGACTGTGTGCTTTTTTCAGATGAAATCGAAAAAATAAATCAAAAACATGGCTTAGATGCGTTCATAAAAAATGAGAAGCAACACGCACACGTAGCATTACCTCAGGGACCCTTTTCATCATTTATAAGAGGTTTTAGCAAGATACAACAGACGTTAACTGATAAGTCACTAATCAGAACAGCGCTTGTAACAGCAAGATCAGCTCCAGCACACGAACGCGTAATCAGAACGCTGAGAACATGGAATGTCACCATCGATGAATCTTTTTTCTTAGGAAACCATGATAAATCAAATGTGCTATCAGTATATAATCCTGACATATTCTTCGATGACAGACTCACAAACTGCACCAGGTCAGCAGAAAAAGTACCAACAGGACACGTACCCTATGGGGTCACAAACATTGAGTAAGTCAAAAGCCAGCCAAGCACGTAAGCAGGAACAAGAACACGCGCATAGTCACCAATAAATGCCAAATTGTCGATCTTACATCAAGCGTTGATCATACGTTCAGCGCAAACTAACCACACAAGCATATTTTTTATTTCTTGGCGAAGCGACCTCCAATGTTGTCAGAGGCTCAGTAGTATGTATCGAATCGCTGGGAATCGCAATAGGATAGCTTCCCTGGTTTAGAATGCAAGTTTCAAAGTCATTATCAATACGAACGATTGAATCGCGCGTGGATGTTCCAATGCGTTGTTCCTGTGATAGCACATCACCAGCTGCGACCCGAATAGATTTAATATTTACGTAGTCAAGACCATCAACAGTAGAAGAAATTTTTACATCAATTGGATACTTAGTTTTGTTACGCAAGATAAGCCGATAGTGGTCATCAGCGTACACATGCAATCCAGCAAAAAAAATAATGACCAGTAATATGAATTTTCGAAAAACAAACATCCGTAATTTCCTGTTTAAGATGTTAAAACAATCATGCTGATTCTTCTATAATGCCAGATGTGTAGACATAGTCAATATAATGTGGCGTCCACTTTAACTGATTAAATCGCTGTAGGGCCGTGTCATAATCAACTTGCGCAGAGCCAGATTTACAAGCAGAGTTTATCAAGCCAACAGCTGCTTCATCTGCGACATCGGATAAGTCATCAAGCATTGGAGTAATCGTCATGTGATTATCATAACGAGAAAGCGTAAAACGACTGATATGTTCAGCGACTGCAATAATCATCTCCTGAGACAATCGGTTTGCCTTACAAGCAACCATACCCGATGCAATAGCTGGGAATGCATACAAATTATTGCATTGAGAAACAGGCATAACTTCACTATCCTTTTGGATGGCAAAAGGACTACCAGTTGCAATAAAAAATGGTTGATCTACCTGGTCATAAACAGCTTGAGGAACACATTCAGACTGTAAAGATGGATTTGACAATGGAAGAATAATAGGCTTTTCAACATGATCAAATATTTCTTTGATAATATCAGCGTGAAACAAATCAGCCTTACCAGTAACCCCAATTAAAATTGTCGGCTTGACCTTTTTAACAGCAGTCTCAAAACTAGTGTCAGTCCAATGCTCGACAAGCGAACGATCTTTAGCAAATGGTTTTAGATAATCATCATCGATATCGTCAGTAACAACTCCATTACGACCAATAAGCCAAATATTAGAACAAAAATCATCAGTAGCAGGCGCGTTAATTTTCAGATAAGCCAATAAAGTTTCTAAGATTCCAAGACCAGCGGCACCTGGACCAACAAGCATAATCCGCTGATCAGCAATGGACTCATTTTTTCGATGCAGAGCAGTCATAATAGCTGATAGAACGATCGCTGCAGTACCCTGAATATCATCATTGAAGCACGGATGAGACTTTCCAAAAGTATCTAGCAACCATCTAGCATTATTCTTAGAAAAATCCTCAAAATGGATAACAACATCCGGAAACAAAGCATAAATCTTGTTTAGGAGGAGTGTAAGAAATTTACGATACGCATCTGGGCCCAACCGCGTCTCTTTTAAACCTAAATAATACGGGTCCTTAAGAAGAGCAGCATTATTTGTCCCAACATCAACAAACAGCGGTGCAATACGGTAAGGCGATACCCCACCAGCAACCACATGCATTGCAGCCTTTGCCACAGGAATGCCCATACCCCCAACGCCTTGGTCACCAATACCAAGAATTGCCTCACCATCACTGATCACTATGATATCAAGCTCGCTATTAGTCCTGTTAGCCAATATATCTTCGATGAACTCCTCATCTTTATAACTGATAAAAATCCCTCGGGGCTGGCGATATTCAACACTGTAATCTTTAACCGATTCACTCACTGTTGGTGTATAAAGCTTGTCAGTTATCTCAGAAATATAACGTGTCACAAGTGCATAAAACAAAATCTCATTGATATTGAATAACGCATGCAAAAAAATGCTTTTGGCATGGTTCCCTTTGACCCTTGAGTATTGATGATACACGCGGTTAACTTGGGTATCTAAGCTCTCAACTACTGGAGGCAACTTGCCCATGAGTGCAAAATCCTTTCGCTCCTTATATGAAAACGCATTCCCCTTATTCAAGCGTGGATGGAACAACAAAGGTTTCCCTTTGATTGAGGTTTTAAGTGTGGTCTTACCGTTAGCTTCAATATCTATTTTATATATCATTTGTACCTTCAAAATTAATTAATTTCTTACCCCTTGCAGTCGCATGCCTAGCCTGCATATCAACCTCTATGTAACGATCAGTGACTTGCACAGATTGATGTCCTGCATCATCTCTTACGTGCTCTCTCGGACGAAAAATCACATCTTTCGATATCGCAGTATGTCTCAACCAGTGTACCGTTGCAGAGCGCATATCATCAGCATCCTGGTCACGACCAGCCAGACGCAGAGCATCTACTGTAAGATCAAAACCGTTTTGGACTAACTTCCTCAGCTGCCTTATACCAATACCCCCTAGCCCCTTTAACTTTGGAATCATAGGTATTGATTCATGCGGCTTTGGTAACCCAGACAATCCAAGATATTTGCGATAACGCCTCAATTGATCAAGCATGGCATCACAGACAGCAATTTCACGCATTTTATTACCTTTGCCAACCGAACGAAACCACCAGAGATCACTAGAATCTCGAAAAAAATCACTCATTACCACTTGTCGATTTGGTGAGTCAGCCAACTCAGAGATTCTCAAACCCATAAGAAAAAAAGCAGAAAAAATAAACAGTAAACGCTCATAATCAACATTCTGTGCACAGGACTTCTCGATTTCACGAACACAAAAATGCCATTGTACGTCATTCAGTTTTCGAGTAATACGTGTATGTTGCTGTTTCTGGATTAACTGACTTTTTTGACGAATCAACATCACAGGATTTTTATCCAAATAATTTTCCTGTTGAAGATAGGTAAAAAACGTACTCGTTCCAGAGATAATTGCTCGTAATGAGGATTGCGACAGCCCCATCGGAACAGAAGACATATTTTTATTGAGACGACGATTTAAAAAAGGCCTCCAGGCTGCACAAGGGACACGGACACCATCATCACCTGTATTGAAACGCTGACTGTGCGACTCAGAAACCCAGTTTTTGGGTGGATTTATTACAAAGTCGAAATATTCTTCGATTGCATGACGGTCAATATCTCTAATCAGTGATTGCTTAATCAGCCAGCACCATTGACACAAGCGTTCGATCTCTCGTCGATAACTGTTGAAAGTATCATAAGATCCTCTATAAGAATATAAGAATCGTAGTGCATGATGATATTCATCTAAAATACCGGGAATTGCGATCGTCGATAAGTAATCGCGCACACAAGGGTGATACTCATTTGGAGAAAACCACTGAAGATTATCAAATAATGGCTGAGGCTGAATATTTGTCATCATCTTATTATATGGAAAAAAACGATGATTGCAATTTTCACATCAGGTTGAGAGAGCAAATGGGATTTTTAGTCCGAATATAAATCATTGACAAAAAATAAAGGTCCCGAAGGACCTTTATTCTTTAAACAGTGAATGCTTTGGACTACATCATGCCGCCCATACCACCCATGCCACCCATGCCACCCATGGCGCCGGCACCAGCAGCATCAGCTGGTTCACTGGATTTAGGCTCATCAGTAACAATATAGCTGGTAATGATTAACATACCAGCAATCGATGCAGCATTCTCAAGCGCTGTTTTTGTTACCTTAGTAGGATCAATAATGCCCATTTTGACCATATCCCCGTAGGTATCATCGGCTGCATTATATCCATAATTACCAGTCTCAGACTTAACATTATGAACAACAACTGAGGATTCACCACCAGCGTTTTTAACGATTTGTCTTAGTGGGCCTGAAAGTGCCTTAACAACGACATTGATTCCAATGTTTTCAGCTTCATTAGAGCTCTTGAGAGACTTTAACCGCTCAGCAACTCGAATCAATGCGACACCGCCACCAGGAACAATACCTTGTTCAACAGCGGCCCTTGTTGCGTTTAGAGCATCTTCTACACGAGCTTTCTTCTCTTTCATTTCAATTTCAGTGGCAGCACCAACTCGAATAACTGCAACTCCGCCAGCAAGCTTTGCCACTCGCTCCTGTAGCTTCTCTTTGTCATAGTTAGAGGTGCTATTTTCAATTTCACAACGGATTAATTCTACACGTGACTTGATATCATCAGCAGAGCCTGCACCATCGATAATCGTCGTATCATCTTTGCTCACCACGACACGCTTAGCCGAACCAAGGTGATCCGTTGTCGTTGATTCAAGCGTTAGCCCAACCTCCTCAGAAATAACTTGAGCACCTGTGAGCACAGCAAGATCTTCTAACATTGCTTTTTTACGATCGCCAAAACCAGGAGCTTTTACAGCACAAACTTTAACAATTCCACGCATGTTGTTGACAACAAGTGTGGCAAGCGCTTCACCTTCAACATCTTCAGCAACAACGAGCAACGGTCGTCCGGCTTTAGCTACACCTTCCAACAATGTCAACATGTCTCTGATATTTGATATTTTCTTGTCAACAAGAAGAATCAATGGATTCTCAAGTTCCGCAGACATATTTTGTTGATTGGTAATGAAATATGGCGATAAGTAACCTCGCTCAAACTGCATACCTTCGACGATCTTAGTTGTATCATTAACTTCAGAACCTTCTTCAACAGTTATTACACCTTCTTTACCCACAGCACTCATGGCCTTAGCAATAATTTCACCTACTTTTGAATCATTATTAGCAGAGATAGCGCCAACTTGTTGTATCATCTCATTTGTCTTACAAGAAATTGAGATCTCATCAAGAACCTTCATCGCCTCGTCAGCAGCAAAACTGATTCCGCGCTTAAGTTTTTGTTTACAAACACCTGCTGCGACAGCCTGGTATGCTTCAGTGTAGATATCTCTAGTCAACACAGTAGCAGTTGTTGTACCGTCACCAGCTTTTTCGTTCGTTGTTTTAGCTGCTTCTTTAACAGCCTGAATGATAGCATTTTTTCTCGGATCCTTATCAGAGATTTCCTTAGCCACTGTGACACCATCTTTTGTAAGTTTTGGGGCACCAAAGCTAGATTCCAACAGCACGCAGTCTCCACGAGGCCCTAATGTTACAGCCACAACATCTGCAAGCGTATTAACCGCAGCAACCATATCCATTTTTTTAGTAATTTCTTTTGCCATTATTTAATCTCCTAATATAAATTATGCTTCAACAGCGATGATGTCTTCATCACGAAGCACGAGCATATCATCACCATTAACTTTAACTTCAGTACCTGAGTATTTACTGAATAAGATTTTCGTATTTACAGCAAGATCAATCGGTACAATCTTTCCATCAACGTATTTGCCCTCACCTACTGCAACGACAGTCCCTCTTTGAGGTTTTTCTTTGTTAGCAGAGGGTGCTAGCATTATACCTCCAGCAGATTTTTCCTCTTCTTGATCAGGCTTAACGAGCACTCTATCGTGCCGTGGTGTTAACTTAGTTACCATTGTTTACTCCTTTTTGCTATTAACATTATCATGCATTGCATAACCTATTATCTGATATTGTAGTCTAAATGTATTTTTCAAGTGAAAAGAACAAAATTCTGGAAATTTTTTATCATCCACAACAACATTGGAGCAATAGTAACACAATTGAACCGTGTAAGAAAAATACAGCTTTGATTTTTATGATCTAGCAAAGCCTCACAAGCACAACAATGGCTCATCCTTACATCATTGCATTCAATACAAAAGATCACTGATATTTCAATTATCTGATGTATATAGTTGGTTAAGTCGTATGATATTAAACACGTCGGGATGCAAATGGGGACAGTCAACGCCATCAGAAATCATCTGGCGAACCATTGTAGAGCTAACGTCAGAAAGAGGAAATTGAGAATCGGTAAACACACATCCTCGTAAAGCTTGAGCTGAATAAAATGCACCCCTAGAATCATCATCAAATAATCTTAAAGATGATTCATTTTCATTACCTACCATAGCATCAATATAGCATAATACGGACCTGTGTGGCGGCATTAACCATTCTTTTCTAGGGATGACATAAAGATGACAGTAATCGAATAATTTCTTCCAATCCGGCCATCGATGAAGACTCAAAAGCACATCAGAGCCGACCACCCACGCAATCTTATCATCAGGATATTGGTGCATTAACTTTTTGGCTGTTTGCCATGTGACGCTGGGATAAGGAATATCCTGCTCAGTTTCGTCCAAATAAACACCAGACGACATTGGATGCTCTGCCGAACCATTTGTAGCAAGCATATCTGCAAGTGCCACACGAATCATTTGCAACCTCGTTTGTGGTGAGGGCATCGATGACGTTGATGGCAAATAAGCATTGGGCATAACATGAATAACGGCATCAGGGAATTTAACAGATAAATAACGAATAACTTCAACATGCGTGTTATGAATCGGGTTGAATGTCCCACCGTAAATTAATCGAACCCTGGGATACCGAAACTGACTGTATGAACCACGCACAATTTCTGACAAACCATTAAGAAAAGCATGAACCATCTTCATAGAAAGAATCACCAATTGTCATATTAAACAATTAATTATGGTCAATGCCACATGAAATTTCAAGTTAATCTATGCAAACCGTTGTAACGGTTAAAATAAAAATGCCCAAGCTATGGAATAACAGCAAGATTGACAAACATATCAATAAAACTTAGAGTACTAACATCCTTATCATCAGAAATAACGTGGATCATTTTATTATGTCCAAACCTGAGATTACTGAAATCGCTCAGGATAGTAACCAAGAGCATTGCATAAAGCAATGGCAAGGGCTACATGAAAAGTTACTAGAACTTGGACACAAAGTCACAACAATCAGCCAACCGTCTTACACTAAAAACTTTCACCTCACCGCCAGACATGCACTACTGCTAAATCAAAAGATAATGCTCAGCTATAATAATGATATTGCAAATCAATGTGCACCTTATTTCGCAGCTGCCATAAGCCAAGAAGATCAGCTATGCGATTACGAGATAGCAACAAATCAGATGCATCCTGACCATAAGCGTCCAATGTTATTTAACGGGAGTGTAGACACAATCTATGTCAATGATTCAATTCTCATGTGTTACGGCAACAATACATCACTTGAAATGGCTAATCGCATTGGGTCAACAACTGGAAAAAAAGTCATAGATCTATCATTACGAGACCGACAATCACAATTAATCGACGCTATTCTCATGATCAATGAAGGCCAACTCATCTGTGACATTGATGCCCTAGATCCGCATAGTTTAAGTTATTTAACAGAGATATATGAAATCATGAATATCAGGGATGAGCAATCAAAAGCCCCCACACAATCATTAATGACATCTTCAGGTGCAATCGTTGCTGATAACTGCTATGAAACGCAAGAACAAATAGCGCAGCTCGGCTACGAAGTGCACTGTATTCCATTCGATTATTTTCAAGCACTCGGTCACGGACCCAAATCGCTTGTATTACAAGATATCAACAAATAAGGATACCACTTTTCACATCGGTAGTTATTGACGCAACCGCCAAATTTTGATCATCAATGACGATTTAAGATGATTTGGATTAAGCGATATTCGGGATGACAACTTTCTTTTTATATCAAGGCACAAATCGATAATAGAAGAAATCTCAATAAGAGATGGATGGTAGTCATTGTCACATGGGGCATGCTTGAGGATTGCTCGAGACAAAGCACTATGCTGAATTAAACCTTGTTGTCGATAGAAGATTGCCAGAAGACAAAACAAAAAGGCATCCATGAGTTCATCCACTGAATAATCAGCAATCTGCGATAATTGCGTTAGGGGTTGCCAGGTCGAAGTTAAGAGAATGCTCAAAGAAAGCTGATACAATTTTGGAAGGCCGGTATCACTTACAAGTGTCCTAAAACTTGCAGGCATCTGCTTATGTGTATGGCGTAAAAAGTCATATTGAGGATATTCCGCAAGACATTGATCGGCATAGGAAGCGATCATCTCAGGGTGAAGATTAACAGTTTCAATAAACAATCGACTCCTCACTGTAGGTAACAGTTTTTGGGTATTGTTTGCCTGTAGCACCAAGTATAAGTTTGATTTTGGTTCTTCTAAAGTTTTCAAGAGCGCATTGGCACACTGCGTGGTCATGAGCTCACACGATTGAATATAAATGACTTGATTATAACTTAATGTGGGTGCTTTACTTATTCGTTCAATTGCAACACGTAAATAGTCAATCTTTATGCTCGGTAGAGAAGCTTCTGAGTCGGGACGAATCGTGATGAGATCAGGATGCTCATCCTCCAAAATCAGCCTACAATGCTTACATGTACGACATGAAGCATCAGATGAATTAACACATAATAAACGCCTAACAATCGTTCCAGCGATCTCAAGACCGCCTAGATCCCCGGATAACGGCAAGAGATAACCTGATGGCCAAGATGCATCGATAAACCGCTGATTGACTAATTCATACAGCGGGGTTAGCCAAGGAAACGCACTCACAATTTACGAAGTGACAATATTTTAGACACACAAATATCCAATATTTCATCCGGAGATTGAGTGCCATCAACAATCAAAAAACGATCTGGATCACGATCAGCCCGCTGCGTATACATTGATTGAACAGCCATGAAAAACGGAGATGACTCATCATCAAAACGATCTTGATTCCCTCGAGAGTATACACGATCCAAGCACAACTGAATGGGTGCTTTGATAAGAATAGTTAAGCGAGGAGTCGTCTTTTGCACGACCCAGTCATCTAGTTTCGCCAAAATATCAACATCAAGATGTCGACCACCTGCTTGATAAGCATAACTGGCGTCGTAAAATCGGTCTGAAATAACTATTTTACCGGCTGATAACTCAGGCTCAATCACTTTTCTAATATGCTCTTGCCTTGAAGCATAAACGAGTAGTAGCTCTGTCATTGCCTCCATGTCGCTATGTTCACGACTCACTAAAATTTTTCTGATCGCCTCTGCAATAGGCGTTCCACCAGGCTCACGAGTAAAAAGCGTATCAGACTGAAATTGGGCATGCTTTTTAAGATGTTCAATAAGGGTGCTTTTTCCCGCACCTTCGATGCCCTCAATCGAAACAAATAAACCCTTTGTCATGCAATTCTCCAAAAATCAATTATTACTTCTTATTATTGTACTTAGCTTTAAGATGAGACTCAAAATTATTAGTGAATATATGCTGATTTTTTTTAGTGCTGTCAAGCACGTAAAAAAGCGCATCAAATTTATAAGGATGTAAAGCAGCATGGATCGCACGTTTACTTGGCATCGAAATCGGCGTTGGAGGAAGACCTCTGTGCAGATAGGTATTGTATAGCGTATCTTTTTTCAAATCCCGATACGTTACTCTTGATTGATGACGACCCAGGCCATACAAAATCGATGCATCAATTTGGATAGGCATCTTCTTTTTAATTCTATTCAGTATGACGGCTGCTATTTTAGAGTATTCATTAGGATAACGACTTTCCTTTTCGATTAATGAAGCAACAATCAGCGCTTCGTAAGGCGTACGATAACCAGCTAGCTTATCGCGGTTTTGCCATTGTTCTCGCATAAAATTAGACTGTCTATTAAAAGCGTCAACAATAATTTCCATATCGCTAACGCCGCGACGAAATTTATAAGTATCAGGCATTAGAAGCCCCTCGACATGATTCAATTTCACTCCCCAAATTGAAGCTGTCGCTTCTCGATTCAAACGCGCAAGAACATCGCGCTCACCTGAAATCCTAAAACGCTTTTCTTGACGTAGTGAACGCTGTAATTGCCGCCAATCCCAACCCTCAATAATTGCCTGTGACTCCATGATAGATCGACCCTTTGCGACCATTTCAACCAAGTCGAGTAATGTATCTTTATCAGAAACCAAATACAGTCCGGCCTGAAGTGTTTTTGAAGGATGTTGGGAAATGTATGCCACAGTAAAGTGCATGGGCGATGATACGATTCCCTTTAAATGGAGCTGATTTGAAAATTTCCTCAGTTTAACACCACGCTCAACAAGAATTTGGCGCGACATGCCAGGTGATACAAGATGCTTGACCGCAACCTCAACGTAAATATTAAACACGTAAAGCACAGTTGTAAGCGCTGCAAAGAGCATCGCAAATATTGATATTCTAAATAATGTCGTAACTTTCATGAAAATTTAAAACGCGTAGTGCCATCCAGTTTAATTCATTTAGATAAAAGATCAATTCAAATGAAAATAATAGTGAAATAAATGTGATTAAACCAAAAGACAATCAGCTGAAGGACAACACAGGCAATTAGAACCAGATCAATACAAATGACAGAACAGCAAAAAAATCGCGATTAATTATCTGATTATGGACGAGAAAAAATAAGCGTGGCATTGGTCCCACCAAAACCGAAGCTATTGCTCATGACCGAGTTATAAGATAAGTCACGCATGGTGTGCGGAACGAAATCAAGATCACAACCTTCTGAAGGTGTATCTAAATTAATCGTGGCAGGTACAGCTTGGTTATGTAAAGACATAATCGATATGACTGCTTCGGCAGCACCTGCAGCGCCAAGCATGTGACCGTGCATGGACTTTGTCGATGACACACATAGTTGATACGCATGGTCAGAAAACACCTTCTTGATAGCCAACGGTTCTACTTGATCCCCAACAGGCGTTGAGGTTGCATGCGCATTGATGTAACCGATTTCATCTGGTGACATTTGCGCCTTATCAAGAGCTGCCTGCATGCAACGCACTGCACCATCGCCATCATCAGACGGCTGAGTCATGTGATGTGCATCAGCGCTCATTCCGTAACCGCTAACAATAGCATATATGTTTGCACCACGACGACGTGCATGATCAAGATCCTCAAGAACCACGACACCAGCACCGTCACTCATCACAAAACCATCTCTGTCCTTGTCCCATGGCCGACTGGCTAGTTGGGGTTCTTCATTTCTAGTACTTAAAGCACGCAACGCGGCGAACCCAGACATGCCCAAAAGATTTGAGCCATGCTCGGTTCCACCGCAGATCATTACATCGCACAATCCTGTCTCGATCTGTTGAGCAGCATACATGATACTATGGGAACCTGATGCGCATGCAGAAACAAGTGACAAATTAGGCCCTTTAAATCCAGTTTTTAGAGAAACAAAACCGGATACCATATTAATCAACGATGCAGGAATAAAAAATGGTGATAGCCGATCAGGGCTCTGTAGATAAAACTTCTTGGTCTCGTTCTGAATACAAGAAAGACCCCCAATTCCAGAACCGATGACCACGCCACATCGATTGAGATCTAAGCTATCATCATGATCAGTGAGAGAAGCGCTGACCATCGCCTCTTGCGCAGCGACCATAGCATATTGTACAAATGGATCATAACGTTTTAATTCTTTTTTCGAAAAATGACTCAAGGGGTCGAAGTCCCATACACAACCAGCAATGCGAGAAGATATAACATCGTACGCACCTTCAGGATCAGGAATTGTTCGAATACCGGAATGGCCACGCTGAAGATTTGTCCACGCAGATGGTGCATCCAGACCCATTGGAGAAACGAGACCCAGACCTGTAACAGCTACTTTACGCATTATTTAGATTTGCCGACGGTTTGCTCAATTTTATCGATCGCCTGCTGCACAGTCTTGATGTTCTCAGCCTCATTGTCAGGGATACTCACATCAAACTGCTCCTCAAGAGCCAAAACCAATTCAACAGTGTCAAGTGAATCAGCACCGAGATCATCGACGAAAGACGATTCTAGTTTAATTTCACTTGGATCTAAATCCAATTGATCTGCGATGATACCTAATACCTTTTCTTTAACATTGTTTTGCGCCATTTGGAGCCTCCATCTCTATTTCATAAATTTGTACTATACCATTAAATTACAGCATTACAAGCCCACCATTAACATGAAGACATGATCCAGTAATATATGCGCTCAAATCGCTCACTAGAAATGAAACCGCGTGAGCGATTTCATCTGTCGTTCCAAAGCGCCCCATCGGTATAAGATCATATACCGATTTTTTTCGATCATCAGTTAACCCATCAAGCATCTCAGTATCGATGAAACCAGGACACACGCAGTTCACAGTAATATGACGACTTGCAACTTCCATAGCGAGAGATTTACTAAAAGCAATCATCCCAGCTTTAGCAGCAGCATAGTTGGTCTGGCCAGGATTGCCGGTAACGGCTGCTACAGAACTCATATTAACAATTCGACCCCACCGAGCACGCAGCATGGATTTACAACAAATTTGCGTTAAGTGAAAGCATGCAGTTAAATTGGCTTGGATAACATCATCCCAGTCAGCAGACTTCATTCTTAACAACAATTGATCACGCGTAATACCAGCATTGTTAATGAGAATATTTGGCGCCATGCCATACTGACGTTTGATCTCAGAAACTAATCCATCAGCCGAATCTTTCTCTAATGCGTTCCACAGCATGGCTTGACCCGTTGCTCCGGTGCGCTTTAAAAGGTCATTAATCGAATCAAGCCCCTTTTGACTTGTTGCAGTACCAACAAAAGTACCATCTACTTGGCCAATTAGATTCTCTAAAATTGCGCTACCAATTCCTCGACTTGCACCTGTCACCAGTATCAGTTTTTCCATATGTCTTTCTCATTAAAAATGATGAACAATAATAAATCACAATCTAATAGAATTCAATCCGTGAAGATGGAATCCGCAAAAATGAAATCAGCAAATACAGGATATTATGGCCAAAAGCTTTACAGAAAACATCTTCATCTGTACATTAATGAGAAATCACAGCGCAACAATATGAAACAGAAAACCAGCATCCTCGCCCTAGCGAGCTATTTGCCAGATAAAAAAATCACCAACCAAGATCTCGAGAAAATACTGGATACATCCAATGAGTGGATCGTCAAACGAACAGGTATTGCAAACAGGCATATAATGACAGACCAAGACACTGTTACTTCTATGGCCATAAGCAATTGTGCCCCATTGATTGAAATTGCTGCCAAAGAAAAGCGTGCCATCACTTCTGTTATCGTTGCAACTTCAACGAGCCTAACAATGCCTTCGATCGCATGCCAAGTGTGCAATCATTACGATATTGATAATGCATTCGCGTTCGATGTTAATGCCGCATGCTCAGGGTTTATTTACGCCCTTAATCTTGCAAATGACAGAATAAAAAACCATCAAGAAGATTGTATACTGGTAATCGGCGTCGATGCCATGAGTCAGATAATTGATTGGAAAGATCGCTCAACAGCAGTACTTTTTGGCGACGGAAGCGGCGCGGTATTATTAAATCGATCCGATAGATCTGGACTAGTCGCAATCAAGTGTGGATCCAGCGCCAATGGGAGTGAGATGCTAAAAACAGAAAGCAAAAATGGACAAAGCCAGCTCACCATGCAAGGCAAAGAAGTATTCAAGTATGCAGTTGAAAAACTTTTTCAAGCAGCATCAAATTTACTATCCGAGCATCACATCGATGTTGAAAGCATCGACTGGATCGTACCGCACCAAGCGAATATAAGAATTTTACAACAACTGATGAAAAAACTTTGTATCCCAGAACATAAGCTCATTTTAACGCTCAAAAATCATGCTAATACAAGCGCAGCATCAATACCACTTGCACTAGATTCTGCCACTAAGAGCGGAAAAATAAAGCGAGGTGACCGTCTACTTTTTCTTGCATTTGGGGCCGGCTTCACCTGGGGTGCCGCAATTTTAGATTATTAAACAAATAACGCATCCAATACCCGTCATTGCGACGACATCATTAACAAATCAACATTAACGAGAAGAATGCCAAAAAAATTATTTTCGCCGACTTGAAGGTGATGAATTCTGTGCTTGTTGACTGGTGTCAGATGAATCAGGATAGTCCTCTTTGGGCTTATCCAAAGACTTTTTAACCTCATCTTTGGCAGATTTTAGGTAATCAGATGATGTTTGTGATGCGTTATCAGATGAACCAAGGCCGTTGTCATGATCATGAGATTCACGATTGCCTTCATGTGAGGCAACATCATGATGTGATTGCGCATGTCGGGACGCATGAGATCCATGACCAAGCTCAGAGTCATTTTCCGAGTGATCATGAGATTCATGCTCATGCTCAGGATCATGCGCTTCATGTGAGGCATGTTCATGATTTGATTCGTTTTGATCAACTTCATCGCTCTCATGATCAACCGCCTCAGCATCCTCTGAAGATTCAATATCGTTAGGCTCTGACTGATCGTCTTCATCACATTCTTGCTCAGATTCATGATCATCTTCTGATTGTTCAGACGATTCAGTATCCAATTCGGTCTCTTGATCTAACTCAGTATCTTCATCCTCTTCTGGCTCAGGAGATTCATCTTCATCTTCAGTTTCATCTTCAGTTTCATCTTCAGTTTCATCTTCGGTTTCATCTTCAGTTTCGATTTCGTCCTCATGCTCCTGATCCTCTTCGGTAAGCAATTCCACATCATGCTCATCTATAGACTCAGCATGTTGATCAGATCGTTTATCAACCATGGATTGATATGCTTGATCAAGCACTCTCTTATCAGCAGATCCAATACCCGTCTGATGGCGCGAAATCCACTCTGCAGCAACACGCAGCTCAAAAATAGTATGATATATATCAAATAGCATCAATCTACCTCATCAGAATGATTGGGTTTGGATGAAAGCTTAAGGCTTAGCGAATCATCATCTTGATCAGGTTCATCAACGGGTTTAGATAGACTCGATGAGTCATCTTTTGAGTCTCTTTCCATAGAAATTTTACAGTCCAGATTTGAATCGTCCTCAATACTTTTTAGATCACTTGCTAGTAAACTGGGGCCAAGAGGATTATCTTCGCTCATCTTCTCAGAATTTGCAGTTTTTTTCGTCTCGCCGTCACAGCCATTTGGTTCATCAGAGGCATCATCGATACCGGGAGTATGAGGATTATTCTTTTTGCGATTCAGGTCGTTGGATTCTTCTTTTATGCCTGCTACAGACACGTCATGCAAGTCGTGTTTTTGGGGCTCTATCGCTTCGGAGTCTTCATCATGATCACTTTCATCATGGTCACCTTCAGCGACATCTTCACGTTCTTCACCTTCACCAACTTCATCATGGTCTGCTTCATCATCAT
>DCKN01000035.1 GCA_002320385.1 Proteobacteria bacterium UBA1673 | reverse complement strand
TATGGTGGGGTAAGCAAAGAAAGCTTTAGCAGCCATCCAAATTTTTTTGGACCTGCAGGATGTGATCAAAGTGACAAAGGCCAACAAGCAGCTTTCTTTAATGCGTTGGAACAGATGGGAGAGGGTGAAACCCTTGAGAACACAACAGTGAGATTGGTCACACCTGGTGTAACGTCTTCTTAGTTGCCTATCATTTGCCTCGGCGTTTCATATCAAAGCTTCACCGACGCTGAACAGTTCGGTTTGACACACATCGCTCTTGCACATGTTGAGTTAACTTGCTTGTTCCAGTATGATTCTAGGGCTGTTATGGGTTCCCGTAGGTCATACATAGGCCGTGTTCCAGGACTAGAATCAGCGCCTGACTTACGAAGAAGAATGACCACGAAACAATGATTGAATCGTTTTTTTGATGGTTGTATTCATTATGATTAGACAGTTGTCGAGACTTCTTCATGTTTTACTTGACGCTCCTGCCAAAAGTTGATCAATGGATAGAATAACGCAATTTTAATGCTGTAGTTTGGGTGAAGAGCGTGCAGTGCTTCAGCATATCGATAAAGTTGTTGCCAATAATTCTCCGGGACTACCGACGGTTGTGATATAGAGCCGACTTCAATAAATTTGTTGACGTTATGTGTCTTAAAATCAATGATCCAGATATGTTTATGTTCATGATTGATACGCATGCCATCTATGCGATGTAGTTTTTCATTATGAATCATGGGTTGTTCTATAAGTTGTTGATGCATGATTTCATGTATCCAGAGAAACTTTGCTTGTTTTAGTTGAGTGATTAACTGTTGATGGATACGGTTGATCGCAAATTGTTGATTTTGAGTATGGATCCCAATGCTACTGGCAATTTGATTAAATTTCAATGTTTCTTTTTCAAGTCTCAGTATCGGCTGATGAAGGTAATATTCGATGTATCTATGGATGCAGTTTCCCCATTGCGTATCACTTATAGCCGGTTGATTGAGATTCTCAGCGATGCGTTCTTTGATTGATAAAGCTTGCGTCCAATGATTTTGGCTTTTTATTTGATCTTTCTCAACAATCAGGCTTTGTTGTGGGTAGCGCCAGTCTGGCGGTAGTACTTGTCGCGAAAGGTTGGTTTGAATATTCATGGTTGTTTCCATCTCATCTTCATGTTCTATGCTTGGTTGGGTACCGTTTGGTTGCAGCATTGATAATACAGGTGCAAGGTTTTTCATTGGACTTCGCTCGGGAAAGTTGTCTGCTTTGGTATTTAGGATATGCAGTTGTTGTTTGGCTCTCGTGAAGGCCACATAGTATAGACGTTCGGTCTCTGCAAGCTGGGCTAGTTTGTCTTGATGGCGAAGAAAATGATGAACGGAGCTGGCTTGATGTTGATGTCTTGGATGTGCATGCATCAGTAGATGCCATTTTGATTGGTGTGGGACTTGTATCCAGTCCAACAAATTTTTCTCACTGATGGGGACGGGTTGTTCCAAATGTGGCATGATGACGATATCAAATTCTAGTCCCTTAGATTTATGAATAGTCATGATTTGTATGTCACCTACTTTTGCTTTAGATGCGCTGTCCGGATAGGTATCGAGGACTTGTTGTATTGTTGTTGCATTAATTTCTTGACCAGAGCTATCAAGTGTCTGTATAAGATCAAAAAAGTGATGGCATTTTTCTCTTTCCTCATTGCTTGCTAAAATACTTGCGTGGCCCAATTCCTGCCAGAGTTGTTTGATTGTTTTGATATAGTGAACGCGTCCTGCAGAATCAAGATATTTTTTCAATAATGGTCGAATACGGTCTATGATTAATTGGCCGGCAGAAGATAGGTCGTCAGATTGTGTGCATATGCCTTCCCATATGGATTGTTTTTTGTCAGCGCAAAGAATCTCACAATCGGCTAATGGCATGGCAATTGCTGGGGACATAAGAAAAGCTACCCAGTGCCTGCGATCGAATAAGTCAAATGTTAAGCAACACAAATGGTAGCAGTCCAATACTGCTTGGCATTGAGAGAGTGCTTCAATGCCAACACCACTATAACTTATTTGATACTGTTGGAATAAGGGTAATAATTCATTGAGCTGATTTCTCGAGCGCACGAGTAAGCATTTGCTAGCATTTGGCTGTTTTTGAATGATTGTTTTGATCAAATCACAAAGATATTTATTTTGAGATGATTTATCTTTGTGTTGATGCCAAAAAATACCACTCTGCTCTCTTTGAAATACTGCTTCAGCCTGTGAGAATGTATTGTATTCAGGCGTCATGAATGACTCAAAGCATTGATTTAATTGATTGACTAATGTTTCGCTTGAGCGATAGTTTTTACTTAGATGAAGGTTTTCTAGTTGAATGTTAGAAAATCCATTTTTCTGTACTTGGCGAAATAGTGATACTTCGGCTTGGCGAAAGCGATAGATACTTTGCATAGGGTCTCCAACGACAGTGATCGACCGATGAGGGTCATCTTTCCAGGTTGAAAATGCCATTTCTAGAATTTCAAACTGGCTGACTGAAGTATCTTGAAATTCATCAATGAGGCAATGCTGATACTGTTGATACACTTGGTAGATCAATGCTTGTTGTTGGTTTTCGTCAAGTAGTGCAGACAAAAGCTGAAGGTTTATACCAGAGAAGTCAGTCAATCGTTTCTCATACATCTGTAATTGAAAAAACACTGCGAGTGATGGTAAGAGAGACAGCATTGGTTGTAAATAGCGCCATTCCTCTTCTGGATTGTCTACATCTGGTAGGTTATGGCAGTCATGTAATACTTTCATCAATCTTTTGGATTGTGCCAGGGTTGTCAGTGCCTCCATGAAATGACTTTTATCATCTAGATATTGCTGTTGTTGCGTGGTTGTAAGGCCTTTGAGTCGATTTTTTGCAGCAAATCCTTGTTGGATGGTTAAGCGTCCACGGCAATCACCTTTCTGGGTAAGAATGAGACTGGCCATCTGTTTCCACTGCGGTATTTTCCATTCACTAAATTTAGTGCTGCATAATGAATCAATCATTGACTTAATATCAATCAATTCATTAAACTTTTTTATTCTTGATAAAGCATTAATAAGTTCACGTCCTACCTCTTCTGGCCACAGAGAATGGATTGTTTGTAGGTGATTACTTTGAACACATTCAATGGCTTGCATGAATAAGGTTTGAAAGTCTTGGCGGTTGGTTTCAAGTGTGATGCGAAGCCATTTTTCCCGATTCATTAATGCAGAAACCAATAGCTGCTCGATGCGGTGAATATCATGATGTTGGTAAAGTAATAATGCTTGAAACTCGCGATTGAACCGTGCATCATTATCAATACAATGATCTCGTATAAATTGCTTTACGGTTTGTGCGTAAAACGGTTTTGGATAAAGGCAAAGTCCCAACTGCGTGTGCAGTTGATAGGGTGGTTGGCTTAGACTGAGTAGTTTTTGGCAGCATGCATCAATCGTCATGATGGATAACTCACTTGCGATCTGCTTGATGTTCCATCCTCGCTTTTTGGCGTGTTGAAAAACATTTCTAGCCAATGTCCAGGTCAATTGTTCATGGGGCTTTTCAGGTGGCTCTGGTAAATTTGCGCGTTCCAATGCTTGATGAATCCGACAGCGCATTTCGCCAGCTGCCTTTTTGGTGAATGTGATGGCTAGCACTTTATCGCTATGCTCAACAGTGGTGAGCAAGACTAAAAATCTCTGGATGAGTAATTCTGTTTTTCCTGAGCCAGCAGGTGCCTGAATAATAAATGATTGATCGGCTGATAGGGCGCGTAACCTTGCTTGTTCGTCACTACTACGTGGTTTATCAGGTTGGGTGGTATTCATGTGCTTCTCTGTAGATGTTTCGTTCATTCAGTCGGCAGATTGATTGTAGTTGGCATTGTTGGCATGTTGTTTTGCCTTGTGCAGGGTTTAGCCGTAGTGATCCTTGCCGATATTCTTTAATTACTTCTGCAATGCATGCTTGCCACATCTGTATCTGACGTGGCCAACTATTCATGATTTTCTCCTGTGCATCGGGTGGTGTTAGGGCAATTTGATTGATTGGCTTAATACCATCAATGGTTTTGTTTTCCGCACAATAACCACTGTAACCATAGTGGTCTGGATGCAAGCATGCATATGCGATACTGCTGGTGTTAGGGACACTCAATGCATAGACAATGAGTTGAGGATTTTGTGGTCGCGTGCTCAACCAGTCAGCACGATTTGCCATGCCGGTTTTATAATCAATGATGCGATAGCTACCATCGTGTAATTGGTCAATACGATCCACACGAATATTGAAGGTAACCCCAAATAATGATTTTTTGAGCACGACCTCATGTTGGCTGTTAAGGATGGCCTCATCTTGGTGTATGGCCACTCGATACCCTAACCATTTTTGAATCACGTTTTGTAGATGCGTTTGTAGCGCCGATTTTTGCATACTGGTTAGATATCGACAAGCACGATTATGGCGGATACAATCTTTGATGGTAGCCGCTATATCATCTGCATCAGGTGTTATCTCTTGCTCAACTTTGTCGAGATCTTGTAAGGCATGATGGACTAAATTACCAATATCGATTGCGTCAATGCCATAGAATTTTTCTTCGGGTTCTCTAATATGAAGACGGTGCCGGAAATAGCCTTGAGCATGACATCGGCTGTAGCTCTGGATAACGCCAGTCGATATGGTAAGTGCCTGCG
>DCKN01000024.1 GCA_002320385.1 Proteobacteria bacterium UBA1673 | reverse complement strand
ATCGTTATCATCATCATCGTCGTCGTCATCGTCGTCGTCATGATTTTCAACCTGGTGATCTTTACGACTAAGATTATGATGCAAAGCTACGAAATCAGAGGTATGGCATATCAAAGGGAATAATTTAAGAATAAAATGACCAACGTGAAGAATCGCATCAGTGACCAAGGCAAGCTCAGACAGAAAGCCCCGCAAAATGGCACAAGGCTCAGCATGAATGACAATATCATCGATTTCAGATTGCCTTTGTACATTTCTATCATTAGAGTCAGACATACAAACCCCTGTTAACCTATTTATTCTATAGGATAAAAACAAGAAAATGTCAGAAAAAACTATGAATGTTTACTTTGAAAACGACTAACGAGGATAGAAAAGAGAACAACGAGGAATGACAATAAGCCACCCCAGATTAACTCAAGCAGTGCAAGATCAAGACGCCAAAAATTAAAAACCGACAACAAAGTGAAAGCATAACCACCGTATACACAAACCCCAAAAAGAGAAGCATCAAAAAGACAACGTCCCAAGGACTGATTTGGATTTTTTAAAAGCGAAAAGTAAAATAGACCACCTCCGAAAAGAATGTAAAAGATAAATGCGGGAGACAGCTTCAAAGCGATTAACTCTGGGAAATGTGCATGATATAAAGGCCCCGCAATGTAAACAATCCAGATCGCATCAAAAAATAACATAGCGATATAGACCATTAACAACTGTAAGAGCGTACCGTTAGATCCTCCAGTGGATACTCTATTCAGATTCATGCTGGTACTTCCTCAGTGGGTCTACTATTTGAATATTGGGGTACAAGTTGACGGGCATAAGCGCTAGTCGATGCTTTAATCGCAGTGAGTATTGCCGTTTCTATTCCAAGTATGTCTGCATTGCCATGGCTTTTTATCACAACACCGTTTAGACCAAGTATCAATGCACCGTTACGCAGGCTGGGATTAAGCGAAGGTGCATCATTTTTTATAATATTCTTTAGGATTCTACCGGTTACTTTGGTAAAAAATGATTTCATACATGCCTGCTTAATTGTCGACATGACATAGTTAGCTGTACCCTCAGAAGTTTTTAGCAAACAATTTCCGACAAATCCGTCACAGATGATAACATCAGCTTGTCCTGAAAAAATATCATGACCTTCTAAATACCCTACATAGTTAATTTGATTATCATTGTTAAGCAATAATGATGTTTCTCTAACCACTGCATTGCCCTTAGATAACTCAGTGCCCGTATTGAGTAGTGCTACTCTAGGAGACTCACGGACTGAGTCAGTCTGTAACATTGCAGTCATCATACGCGCATAATCGTGAAGATGCTTTGATTCAGAGTCAAAGCTAGCGCCAACATCACACACATAAACATCACGGTCTTTTCGAGAAGTGGGAAAACTGCAAACCATTGCTAGCTTGTCAACACCACTAATACGCTTAAGGCAATAACGGCTAAAGGCAGCAAGAGCGCCTGTATTGGCACAACTGACTGCAGCATCACAGATACCCTGCCGGACCAATTTCAATGCCAAATGGGTAGATGATTCCTGTCTGTGCCTGAGAGCCCAAACGGGATCGTCCTGAGGCTGTATGACACTGTCAGCTTGATGAATCTCGATGTTGAGACTGCGCCACGACAAGCGATGCATGGACTCAAGGGATTCCTCTATAATCAGGCGATCGCCGGTTAAATGAAAACGAACATGAGGACAGCGTTTCGCAGCAGCACACACAGCGGTTGTGACGGCATTAACACCGCGCTCTGATGTCATTACGTCAACGGCGATGGAGGGAGGCCTCGGCATAATTGTATCCAGTGTAGATTAACGGATAATAACATATGCTAAACGGCAACTCAATAGAGAGACTTTCTAGAAATAATAGAATTTTAAGAAGCTTCTTCTTTCTTCTCTTTTAAAATGATTACTTGCTTACCTTTATAGTAACCATGCTTGGTGACATGATGTCTTCGGTGAACCTCACCAGTCATTTTGTCCTCAGATAGCGCGGCTGACTCGATGTGTTGATGTGCTCTGCGCATCCCTCTTTTTGATCGCGATTTCTTGCTTTTTTGGACAGCCATGAATACCCTCAAATGATTAAGTAATCACAATTGTAACACAGAATTAAGCAGCTAACAACCAGATCTGTAAAGATTTGCTTATATCCGACCCTAACAGGGAACTTGACAATAAAGAAGCTGCCTGTCATAGTAAAACCAACATCAAGTAAAACATAGTCACATCCAATGCGTACAACATTTTCTTCAATCCTAAGATGGTTCAGCAGAATATTCAGCATATTTCAAAAAAACGACGATCAAACCAACCAAAAACACGAAACAGCCAAGCCACTGATCGACAGTCAAGGGGAATTAACACCTGAGGGCAGGAAAAGATCAAACTCTATTCGGCAGGATGACGAACAAATACGCAATCCACTCATTGCAACACAGACAAAGTATCAAGTACACAATAAAGACAACCTTGACAGCGCAGCGGTAAATGGCTTAAATTAAAACTAGATAGAAGTGCAACAGACCATGAACAAGACATCAACAAACGAAGCATTAAGTTCTGATCAATATGAAAACCTTGATCCCAGATTAAACACGCAACAGCTTGAACCAGACGCAATCACGGCTGAATCACTCAATATCAGGACAAAAAATCTGCAGATTACAGACCCGGATTGGATTGATCGGACAACCCAAAGCGTCGTTGCTAAAGTCATCAAGGCACTTTCAAGTAGCGAAAGATTTGCACAGTTAGTCAGAGAGAGCAAAACACAATCTCGATAGATCTTAAAGCTATCCGGAAAACTGATCACGTATAAATGATGCGAGATTGTTCGGATAATCCGCGACTGAAGTCTGGGTTAACCCATTAATATCAAGGGTTATCTTTCTCGCATGAAGGCCTATCGATTTTGGCAACACGCTCGCAAATCTGCGATTCCTTGTGAAATCGCCATAGCGCTTATCACCAATAATAGGCAGCCCCACAGAAGATAAGTGCCTTCTAATCTGATGCTTTCGACCAGTATGCAAATGCACCTCGAGGAGCAGAAAGGACGAATGACGATCAAGAACAACAAATTCTGTCTTTGCAGATTGCATTCTGCCAGACTCAGTTTTTAAATCCGTGTCAATCTGAGTAAACTCAGGAAACTCATCATAAAATACAACGGCATGATATATTTTTTTGACAGCATTGGTCGACCACAAACGCTGCAGAGAGAGCAAAGACTGTCGATTTTTCGCAACAACCAAGCAGCCAGAAACATCCTTATCTAATCGATGAACCAGACGAAGAGAATCGCCGTAGCAAGCACAAATTACATCAATAACGCCATGATGAAACTTACTACCCGAATGCACAGGAACACCTGGAGGCTTGTTGACAATCATGTAGTTATCATCCTGATAAATAACATCAGGCGATGGGTTTTCAACATCACCCAACATTGGCACTGATTCAAAAACTGCCATCGGTGGA
>DCKN01000052.1:23192-23913 GCA_002320385.1 Proteobacteria bacterium UBA1673 | reverse complement strand
TTTTGGTGAGCAGTTTTTTAGAATGATCCAAGAGTATGGTCAAGCGCAACAAGGTTATGCATTATTCAAAAAGCCCATGTTTTATAAGGATGTGCCTAATGCCAAGCCGCTAGTGGCCCCGCGTGGTGGTATCGAATTCCGCGCAATGACTTATTATTATGATGCATCCCATAAATTGTTTGATGCGTTTAATTGTTCGATAAAACCTGGCGAGAAAGTAGGTCTCGTTGGTTATTCTGGTAGCGGTAAGACGACGTTATTGCATTTGCTTCTAAGGTTTTTACCTGTAATCGATGGTCAGATTTGTATCGACGGTCAAGATATTCGCACGGTTAGTCTGGAGTCTATTCGTCAGCATATTGCTATGATTCCTCAGGACACAACCTTATTTCATCGATCTGTGCTTGATAATATTTGCTATGGTAACGCGAGTGCATCACGTAAATCCGTAGAACAAGCAGCTAAGAAGGCCCATGCACATGACTTCATTATGCAATTGCCTCAAGGATACGATACTGTGGTTGGCGAGCGAGGCGGAAAATTATCTGGTGGTCAGCGACAGCGCATTGCGATTGCTCGAGCATTTTTGAAAGATGCCCCCATACTTTTATTGGATGAGGCCACGTCAAGTTTGGACACAGTGACAGAGCGTGCCATTTATGAAAGTCTTCAAGATCTGATTCAGGGTCGAACTACGGTTGTTATTGCGCATAGACTTTCA
>DCKN01000052.1:8124-22893 GCA_002320385.1 Proteobacteria bacterium UBA1673 | reverse complement strand
TTGTTATTGCGCATAGACTTTCAACAATCAAGTCAATGGATAGAATCATAGTGCTTGACTCAGGGACGGTTGTGGAGCAAGGTTCTCATCGTTACTTGATCTCTAAGGGTGGGTATTATGCTAAGATGTGGGCGCATCAAAGTGATAGTGATATTCTCGATGATACCAAGCATATAGTGGAATAGATTGAGTCATTTATTCAACGGCTGTCTTCATTGGTTTACGCTGTGGCCATCCGCATTTCTAGTGGCGAACCATATCTTCTTTTTCTCGTTCTTTTTTTCTGTTTTTCTCTTTTTTGTTCGCGCCCCTGTTGTCGTTTCGTTTGGTATTTTTTGTAAGCTTTTAGGGTTAATGCGTTGAGTATACCCATGTTTGATGCGGAGCTTATTGGTCTGTGTAACGAAAGCATTAAATGGATATGGTTTACAGACATTGCGCTACTTGATATGATCAATCGATTATGACGATTATATTTGGTATTGATCCGGGATCTATATACACCGGTTTTGGCGTGATAAAGAAATCTGGTGCTCGCTTGACGCACGTTGACAGCGGGCGCATTCATGCTGGGCGTTCGGGATCGGATGCTTTTTCAAAGCGCTTGGCGTTGATTCATAAGGACTTGTCTGGACTATTGTCACAGTATCGACCGGATGCAATTGCTGTTGAGAAGGTGTTTTCACATATAAATGTTGGATCGGCATTAAAACTGGGTCAGGCTAGGGGAGTCGTATTGTTAGCTTGTGAGCAGCATGTGCCTGGTGAGCTACATGAGTTTTCTCCGAAGGCTGTTAAAAAAGCTGTAACTGGTTTTGGCGCTGCGAAAAAGCAGCAAATGCAGTACATGGTGCAAAGGTTGTTGAATATTGAGTGTGAATTGTCTGAAGATGCTGCTGATGCTCTGGCATTGGCAATTGTTTGTGCTTCAACTGTGCGATTTTAGGAGATGAGATGATTGGATATTTAGATGGTGAGATTAAATCTTTAGAACAAGATAAGTGTTTACTCGTGGTATCAGGTGTTGGTTATGAAGTTGTTGCGCATGGGCAAGCTTTGCAGCGTTGCCAGCTTGCGGCGAATCAGGTTTTTTACATCCATCATCATATTCGTGAGGATGGGCAGTGTCTATATGGTTTTTTATCAGCTCGGGAGAGGGATTTATTTAGGATTGTTATTCAAATGCAAGGCGTTGGCCCTAAGCTTGGTTTGGTTATATGTGGGAGTATTTCTGAGGAGGCGTTGTTGCGTGCAGTCGCTGACAAAGATGTTGCGCGGTTTAAGTGCATCAAAGGAGTTGGTGCTAGGATGGCTGAGCGTCTTGTCGTTGAGCTAAAGCCTAAACTGGCTAAGTGGCAACCAATACTTACATCGCCGTCTCTTGCTAGAGATGGCGATGTCATCGGTGATGTGATTGAAGCTTTGGCTCAATTGGGCTACACATCTGGTTCATTAATGGATATGGTTCGATCGTTATTTGAGCCAGGCATGACATCAGATGCTTTATTGAAAAAGTCTTTGAGATCACTCGCTAAATGTTAGTTTGTGGTGCTTTCTGTGCGCTCGAGTAGCTCAGCTAGCTCTCCGTTCTCGTGAAGCTCTTTTGTTATATCACATCCGCCGATAAACTCTCCGTCGATATAGAGTTGTGGAATGGTCGGCCAATCAGAGAAATCTTTGATTCCTTGTCGTATTTCTTCGTCTTCAAGCACGTTGATGCTATGAAAATCAATACCTTCATTTTTGAGGATATGGGCTACTTGAAATGAAAATCCGCACTGGGGAAAATCCGGGTTTCCTTTCATGAATAGAACGACACGATGTTGTTTGATTATCGATGAAATGGTGTCGTTAATTGTTGTCATACTGTGCTCTCCTCGGGTGTTTTGGTGGTTAGTTGTAACGCGTGTATTTTTGCTTTGAGTTCTTCGCGAAGGGCATTATAGACGAGTCTGTGTTGGTTAAGCTTTGATAAGCCTTTGAACTTCGCGCTGATGACTGTTGCGTGGTAATGAATATTGTCGCTGCTGGCTATGGTTACTTTAGCGTCAGGGATCTGATTTTGTATCAGTGCTTGAATGGCAGATGGTTGCATGGGTTTGTCTAATCATTTATGAAGCCTTACGCAGTTTAGCATAAGACGCCATATTAATAAATACACCGCGATGTTAAATCGTGGTTTTTATACTAATTTTGATAATTTTTCGATGATTTGTCGCCCCATTGTTTGTGTTTTTAGCTCGGCGATATAATGCATAATTTTTTATCATTTACTCGTTATGATTATTCGAATCAGTGGAATTGTCCGATGCTGAGTTTATCTTCATTGGTTATGATAACTTTTGTTCAGAGGATGCCGATTGAATGTCCTTGACTTGATCTAAAATAGTTAATTTGTATCTATTCTGAAATGATGTATTTTGTTAAATGCCACTTCTATGGACAAAATTTTAGTGATTGAGTATGATCATTGTAAATTAATAGAGGTGATGATGATGAATATAATCGCGCGTGCAATGAGTGCTTCTCGAGCTGCTATCGCCCGTTTGTTGAATAATCAGCTTGTCTATCTCAGTGGATCGCCGTTTTTGTCTTGGCTGAAAAATTATGAGATTGTTTATCGAGAGCACAGCTTTTGTATCTACAATAAGCGGTATGAGCCTTTTCAACTGGTCTATAGTTCTGCGTGGTATCGGTTGCTTCAAAACATACTCATTCACGTTTTTGTATTGCTAATGCTGTTGTCGCCTAGCCCTTTTAACGTAAAGCTGGCAGCACTGTCTTTACCTATGGTAGTTGGCTATATTTATTTAGCAGCAGAAAGATTTTTCCCCAATTTAAATCTCTTTAGTCTTGGCTTCTTTTTTCGTTTAATGCTTACTGTCAGTGGCTATTATCTCATCAGTCTTCTTGTATTTCCTATACTGGTGCAGTCAGCGCTGTTTTTTGGCACAAGTGCGCTTGTGCACTCAAAATTTCTCCTTTTAGTGACAACGCATGCAGCTGCATTGGTATATTACACTGCAAGGTATCTCATAGATGTTGATTTGATCAGAGATGGGGGGGCGCTATTACCTTGTCTATTGGCTACTTGTATTATCGGCGCTGTTGTCGCTGCGCTTATTGGTGTCACTATCAGCTTATCTGGATATGCGTCGCTTGGATTTGTGATCGAATCTGCTATCTTAATATCATTGTTTGCCGCACTGTTTAGTTATTTCTATATGACCCATTGGCAATCTAGAAGCGCTGAATTATCGCTTTTTCGTGCTAACATGGATCAAGGTATCGTGCATGATAGTAAAGAAAATGCGCTTAATGCCTTGAGATATTATGCAGATAGGCTTGGCAATGGAAGGGTGCGGCGTGATATCGGATCTTGTGATTTGCCTTACTTGAGATTGCTTGCCAATTATTTTGATGATCTTCTTGTTAATCATTTTCACGATTTATATGAATTGGTAGTGAATATAACGCGTCCGGCTAGATTGAGGAATTTATTAAACAGTTCTCAAGCTGACGGCACAGCCCCTAGTTTATACGATTTTCTCAGTGTTTGTGATCAATTTAATCGCAAGGATCCGTTTTTTTTCGATATTTGTGCGAAGAATTTTTTAATATTACCTGTAATATTCCGGCTTGAACATCCCTATTTTAATGTCGTTTTATCTCGGTGTCGCGGTAAAAAAGGTACGGGTCTAAGGCTGACCTCCCAAGAACGTGCTATTTTGCTTTCTGCTATTGTGACTCAAGGTGAAGCTATCTCAGATGATTTACGCGTGGATGTGTTAGAGCGATTTGGTGATGTCGTTGTAGACGAGCGAGATGCTGTGCAGCCAAATTCAGTGCGACAAAAGTTTCTATCGATTGTTTCTTTCTGTAAAAATATTTTGCCAAGTCGATGTCGACGCTTGATCTATAATCTTGGTTCATCTATTTTGGTTGCGGGTAGTTACATTGGTTTTGAGTCAAGCTGTTTTAATTTTCCTGGTCATTTAGCATCATTGGGTGAGCGAGGGATTTTGACTATTTTCATTGCTCGTTGTCTAGTAGACAAGATAAAGATAGATAAACAATTACTTTCGCGCTTCCGACTTTTGGATCTTGATTTAGTAGTAAGCCCTAGAGTTATGCTTAGTTGTTTGTATATTGCTGCTGAATCTGGACGGATTCGTGAGCTGGATATCAACGAGTTAGTAGACATGATGAGTAAAGTTTCACGATCCTTGTTGACTGAGTTGGTAGACAGGACGACATCATGTCCTCTGACTCATATGCCAAATAAGCTATACTTCAAGATGTCTCTTAGCGTTTTGGTCGCTGTTTCAAACCATATTGATGTGTTGGGGCGTAGAAATGATCGAACCTATCAATTATATCAGAAGGCTGTTGAAACCTTCTTTAGTTACTTTATTTCATATTTACTCAGAATCACGTACCCAAATGGACAACGATCGTCCGTGCCCGCTTATAGCCATGAGTTATTATGTGTCTTGCGTGTTGTTGGTAAAAGCCGAGAGCACAGTGTACATACTCAGCTACTGCGTTTTGCTGAAGGCGGTTTATCGCGTAGTGTTTATTGGTGTACACCAAAAGATACTCTTGAGCGCGTTTTTGAAGCGATGTCTACGACCTTTTGGACTGATTATCATCGTGAGCGGTGGCGTCGTTGCAAAACCTTTGCTTGTAATTACGCTTCAAAGAATAAAGCTAATTCACCGACGGTGCGGTCTCATGATCCGTCTCAAAAGACGAATAATGAGATTTTATATTTCTTTAAGTGTTTAGCGGCTGATTGTGCAAAAGCTGGGCCTGTACGTTTTCATCAGGCCGATTTTAATGATGGTAAAGCACCTCAGCAGTATAAACTTGCTTATCATAAACTCTTGCTTTGGTATGCTGTAGACAAAGTGCAGCAGCGTAATCCAGGTTATGTCATCACGTCTGAAGATACTGATCGACATTGCCAGCTTATGGATCACTGGAAGGCGTTTCAAAGTCGTTTTGAGCATTCGTGTGCTTAATTATGGCGCATATACGAGAGCGTATGCGCGATTGGTAGAAATTGGGTGCTTAGTTCGTGGAAGATGACTTTTCGCGTCTGTATTTGAGATGATTGCTTTGCTAAGAGTCGATAGGCGTTTTGACCAATTTGACAATAAAACGCATTATCTGTATTTCTACTACTTGCCTTTTCTGGGAATATGCTCGATATGATCAAGCATCTGTCGCCAATGTTTTGAATTACTTGATCGTTCATACCAGTCTGTGCTTCAAGCCATTGCTGGCCGAGGGGTTTGTGGTCACATAGTGAGTTATCAGTCATGTATTGATCGATGGTGTGAACGAGATAAACTCGAGTAATGGGGCTGATTCTTACTTGAGTTATTTTCTCTGCTGCTGTAAGTGATTCTTGCCAGATGTGTTTTGATGGTGGCTTCTCTGCTAGACTCATTGTGTTGTTTTCCTTATCATTATGTATTTATAGTATATTATTAAGTTTTTTACTTGTTTATCTGACTGTATTTTTATTCTTTTCCTAGTGGAAGGGCATTGTTTTTTGATTGTGCATACGTCATAATCAAATGATCATGAATTGAGATGTTTGTATGGCAGACATTAGTTTGAGTGGGGCCCATGAATTCTGGAGTGCTTTTCAGGATGCCACCGTTTACCGTGTGATTGTGTTGCTGGAGTCTGTAGAGCAGGCTTATTTCGATGGCAACCCAGATTACGAAGATGCCATGCAAAAACTTGGTGATGTTCTTGGTATTATGCAGCCAGGTGATGATCTTAAAGATCGGGATGTGATGCTTGATGTTTTGGCTTATACCAAAACGAGTCGGTATCTTCGTATTCTTCAGGCTTTGGATGAAGCAACACCAGGTGCGGCTTCTCGGGTTATCGGTGCTGCTGAAAAATCCAAATTAAACAATAAAAGTGCGCAGCTTTTTTTGAAGCGTAACATTGTATTTGAACGCTATCGTTTAATGCCCAGAGTTATGTCGAGTGAACGCTTGGAAATGGTGGTTGCTGCCTTAGGAGAATAATATGCGATACAAACTGGTTGTCAGTATCATGATTTTAGGCTGCAGCTTGGCGCACGCTGTTTCATGCGATAAGCTTGATGGGATTCAGCGTCTTGCGTGTGAAAAGTCAGTACATAAACGTGGTCTGAAGCGGTCGACATCGGGAGATGCTGTCATCGATACGAGTGCTAATATTCTGCAGACAATGTCGCATCAACAAAAACAAGGGTCTGTATCGAAAAAGCCAAAGGTTCGCATACCGCATAATCGTAAAACTGCTGCACACCATGTTGGTATTGATCCTCAAAAAAAGAATAGTCGTCGTTTAAAGGGTGCAAAAAAACCTGATCTTGCTAAGGCTAATCATCATGTAGAAGGTGTAAAGCGTGCAGATCCAGCTAAGCATGCTGAGCTTGAATCTCGCGTGACTCATCCTAAAAGTTTTCATGTTGCTGATGCAGGGTTATCATCGATGCACAATCAAGTATTACAAAGCGATATTGATGTTGCCCCGGATTTTGTGATGCCTTCTCGTATGGAGATGTTAGCATCAGATGCTGATACCATGTTTATTGATGGGGTCGGTGACGCAGAATTATATCGGGTATATTAGGAGCGGTTTTGTCACGGTTAAAAATAAGTAGGTTTGGACTTGATTGGTTTTTTTTCGGCTTAAGTATGGGTAGCACAATTTTTGGTCTGTCGGCCCAAGCTATTGTTCCTCCAGTGCCAACGGTTCCTAAAACTGCCCAGCAACCCACTGCAGATACATCTACCTCTACTAATATTTTGACTAACCAGCAGCAACTAGCTACAAACCAGAGTAGTATCATTGATAATCAAAACCAACTAGCGCTCAATCAATCCAATATTAATTCAAATATTCAAGAATGGCTTGCTTCAGCAATTACTGATAATGAGATGGAGAGTTTGTTATTGGATAGTGATTTGACAGAGAAAGGTGCAACTAATTTGGTTGATCAGCTTAAAGAAGTGTTGACGAGTGCTCAAGAGATTCAATCATCTGCTTATCAGGAACAGGCGGTGAATTTATTCCAAACTGCTGTGCAAAGTAATACCATGCAGCAGTCAAAGGCTAACCTTATGTCTGATTTTGTATCGTTGATATTATCTGGTGCAGGTAATCCAAATGCATCGGAATCTTTGTGGGTTTCAGATGTTCTGCCTGATGTTAGTGATCCATCTGATGTAACGGTATCGACATATAATTCTATGATCTTCCCGTATACTCAATTGAATAGTTCGTCGACTGGCTTCCAAGTAAGCACTTGTGATCAGGCTGCCGCTTCTAAAGCCGGCATGTCAACAAGTGCATGTAATCTCATGAAGAGTGCATTGTATACGCAGGCATTGTCTTCAAGTTGTTCATCAAGCTATGCTTCCAGCTCGTCGAGTTCCTCTCAAGCAAGTTCAAGTGCAAGTACTGCTGGTCAGGCAGCCTCTGCATCCTCTGGGGGATCAAGTGGTCCTCAATATGACAAAACAGTTTATCCTTCAGGTTTTAATGGTGGATGTAGTGCTGCATATTACCAGACTGAATATAATAGTTGGAATGGTTGGAATCAGACGTTAGCTGCAATTCTAAATATGCAGACATTATGTCAGAGTTTTATTTCTGATAATTCCTCGAATACTTCTTCCTCTGACGTTGCCCCAGTATATCAGGGTATGACCACAAATATCATTAGTGCTTGTACTGATTTCAGCAATGTTGTCGATAATTATGCCCCTAAGCAAGGTCAAGATAATAGTTCAATTGCTCAGAACTTGATGGCAGATCTTATAACGCCGCTTCAAGACCTGATTAAGTATGATCGTCGTTTAATTGTTAAACAGATATTTGACCAAAGCATGAAGAATGCTGTAACTCAAAACCCTGACATGGCATTTTACGGTAGTTTGTACACCTTGATTGGAACGGATAGCTACATCAATAACCCTGCACCATTAACGAAGACGACTGATTCAAACAATGTGACAACAGTGAGCGTTGATATGACGCCTGCATTGTCTCAAGATTGTGTGCAGCTTATTCAGGATGGGGGCGCTACGGTGTCGGTTAGTTATCAAGATACTGATCAGTCAAAATTGGCAAATCTACTCGTGATGCAGCTTGCTAGCATGTACCCGATGCGCACGGTATTGCCGATCGTCTCGTTCGAAAAGCCTGAATCAGCATCATCGGTGGTAGCAATCAATGGACAAATTGTTGCGCTTGACAGCGCTGGTAAGGTTATGACTTTGAATGGTGGTAGTACCAGCAGTGTTCCTCAAATCGAACAGGATGTGAATCAGATTTCGTCAGCGCAATCATCTGTTAATAGCGCTATGATAACTGCCAATCAGTTATTTCAGGGCGTCATGGATAGTTATCTCAAAGGAAAAGCATCTGCTGTTAGTCCGTTGATGGATGCGTACTCTGACCGTTATCTACAAATCAAGATTACTGGTTCTGATGGCAAGACGAGCTGTTCGCTTACGCCTGCACAGTTAAACCGTTATGCAGCAACATGGCGACTTAATAGTCAAGTCGTTTATGCTGATGCATCGGCATCGAGTACTCAGTCATCGAATGAGGAATCTGGCTCGACTGACGCTTCTTCAGCACTGGTTGCTTCTTGGGCTGCTCACCTTGCAACGTCTACCGCTGCAGAAGTGTCAAAAGAAATTGCATCATTAGAAGCTCAGAGTAATTATATGAAATATATTGCTTATCATCAAAATGAGCGTTTGGGGCTTATCGGCACATTGGTGCCTCTACAGCAGACATCTGCCATGGCGTCATCTCTAAAGACACAGTCTGCTATGATTGATAAGTTGGTCAATGACTACGTAACTGGGGTTCAATCCTCGGCTGCTGCAAGCTCTACTTCGTCGTCGGCGAGTAGCTAGGTTTCTGTGATTACTATGGTCATGCAGCATTTCGTAACTCAGTGGGTTAGCCCTCTATGGTGTTTTGTCGTAGTGCTTATTGCAAACCTGTCATACGCCGATAATGCCTCGGGTTCCGGTGCGTCGTCTTCGTCTAGTGGTTCATACGTATCTCAGCCTAGGTATCTCTACACACTTTCAGAGGCATACCTGAGAAGTCTACTGCTGCCTGATAATCAAATTGGTCAATCAGAAAGCTTTATTACTTATGTTCAGGGTATGTTGATTGATCGTAATGCTACTAACTTGAATTATGATCGCTATGATGCGCTGAATTTATCACAAATGTTTGATCAGAGTATGTTTGCTTTATCGTTTGAAGTCAGTGATGTTCGTGATGAAATTTTCCAGGGCTATGTTAATCCTAACTTTCCTGAAGGTAGTAACTTTATTTTTGAAATCAATCGCGCGCTTATGAGTGGTAGTCAGACTCTTTTGGGTCGTTACTCCAAGGATTATCCATCTGACCCAATGACTGCTCCATCTGATCAGGATCAGCCATTGTTTATTCGTTATCAGCCTGCAACTTCAAGTGAGTCCTTAGATTATGTTGTTCAGACTACTCCTACCAATAGGTATTCTCAATCTGACAAAGATCTTATTTTGAAATATGATTTGAAAACAAAATCAGCGAATACCAATTATGATAAAATCGCTACTGTGCTTAACCAAGTTGATTACGCTTTGTTTTCATCTGTGGATTGCGTGAGTACATTTTTAACCAATCAATGTTTACCCTGTGCGAAACAGGACGCTAAGCCGCATTACTCAGCTGTTATGTATAAAGATATTCAAAATAGTAGCTGTACGATGCGAAGAGAGTTCAAAGACCAAGCATGGAACGGTATGAAGGCTTACATCGCGTCATTGAAGGCTGTTGATCAGGCGCTCAAAAGTTCTGAATTTAAGCAAGCAATTCCAGACGCAGTTCTATCGTCAAATAATTATCTTGCTTATCAGCGCGGTGTTAGTTGTTTGATCAGTGATCTGTCAGCTTTGTATGATTCAAATGGTAATTGGTATAACTTCTTTCATTGGAGTAATTTTACTTCAAATCCTGATTGTACTGCACTGATGCAAAGTGCTGGCAGGACAGTTAAGGAAACGTCGAGTAATGGCATTATTGACCAAATAATTTCCTATTTTTTTAGTACAGGAAATACCATTGACGAATCAAAACTGAGCACAGAGGGGATTTATGTGGTGAATATCATTAGTGGTTATATAGGTAACGGTTCGTCATCATTACGACTACAAAAAGACCCATCACAGTCTTTGATGCAAGCATTAACAGAGATCCTGTATCGAATGCGTCTCGTTCTTCAGGCACAAGCAAGCCGTGCTGCTGTTGACGTCAATCGTGATATTACTGAGAATACTGATTTTAGACAGCAATCTTTGATTCCAGATGAAGTCTATTTGCTTTCTTTTTATATGAAGAACTATGCAAGCTCAACGTTCACAACTGGGAGCACATGTCGCTATCAGGGTTTATCGACAACGCTTTCATATGATCCATCAAATGCTGGTCGGAGTTTTTTTGACTTGCAGAAAAGTGTGATGTTGGATATGGTTGGCCAGAGTGCCTTAACCTCTCCTCTGGTAACCTCTCGAATACCGTTTCCACCTTTGGCGCCAGTTACCTTAAATAAGACAGAAATTGATACGTCTAAGCAAATCCAGTTTTTGAAATATGGAAAGTATGCGTTGGCTGCTCGTTATCGAAAAGCAACTAATAATGCTATTTTTGAGGGTGTTTTATCTGATCCTGATGATGGTTATGACTCTGTAGCTTTCAGTGTTGCGAAACTGACAGCACAGATTCAACGTAGTCAGCGGGCTGTTAAAACACAAATCGATAATCATATTAAAACCTACAATAAGAATATGAACAGTTTGATTATGAAGCGAATGATGCTTGCATATATTTACGAGTATATTTCTGTATCGACTATGTCATCTTGGCGAGATATGCAAGATCGGTCAACATCAATTTGTCCGTTATCAAGCTCTGAGCAGTTGAAGATCTCCTCGACCTGGCGGACTGATCTAAAAAATGAAAAGCTACAACGATTAATTCGTCAATCTTTGGATTATGGCCAATCACCTGCAGCAGATCAAACCGCATCAATTGATCTTGCAATTCAGTATGGACAAACATTAACGCAATGGAATGAACTGGAGACGTTACGAGATGAAGCTTTCCAGCTTGCTAAGATGAATTATATCAGATATTTGGAATATAAGCTTAATGAGATGATGCTTGTGTTTCGGGCATCCCAGGCACTTGATGGTATGCAGAACAGTCAACTGGTTCAACAAGGGTTTCCTTCGAACTATGATTCTAACGATAAAAATCAGCTTACATATGTACTGGTTAATACTGTTCCCACGCCGTCTTCGGGTACTGCTGCGATGAATGATGACGGTAGTATCAATACAGATGCAGTGAAAGAGGAAGCTGGCGTGCCTAACTCAACGACTCAAGAGATGGTTGCTGCGACTGGTGATCCGAACTGTTGTAAGACTGAGTAGTATCTATGTAGGTGGGGCATTTTTAAGAGTTGGGTAGCAGCTTTATTACGTTTAGTCTAAACTTTGTGGTGTAAGGTTTCTTTTAATTTTTCCGTTGAGACTCTGCCGCGTGCTGTGCGATGGATGAACCCTTGTTGTAGAAGATAAGGCTCTAGTATGTCTTCAATCGTAGCTTTCTCTTCGCCAAGTGAGCTTGCAAGCGCATCTAGGCCAACGGGTCCATGGTTAAATTGCTCCATTAGCGCTGTGAGATATTTTCGGTCCAAGTGATCAAATCCGTGTTTATCAATGTCCATGATTTCTAATGCTTGGTTGATTGTTGTTATCGAGATGTTCGTTTCGTTTTTGGATTGTGCATAATCTCTGATGCGCCTAAGTAGTCTATTGGCAAGTCTTGGTGTGCCGCGTGAGCGCTTGGCTAGTAATTTAGCAGCTGATGGTTCAATTTTAATTGCGAGTATGTCTGCTGATCGATGTACAATTGTTGCAAGATCATTCTCATCATAGTATTCGAGTCTCAGTATGATGCCAAATCGGTCTCTGAGTGGTGACGTTAGTGTGCCAGCTCTGGTTGTTGCACCAACAAGGGTGAACTTTGGTAAATCAATCTTTATGGATCGTGCGCTTGGGCCTTCTCCGATGAGAATGTCAATTTGATAATCTTCCATGGCTGGGTACAGTATTTCTTCGATATTTGGTGCTAATCGATGGATTTCATCAATAAATAAAACATCATTGGGTTCAAGATTCGTCAAGATGGCAGCCAAGTCACCACCTTTGGTCAATATTGGACCTGATGTTTGCTTAATTTGACTGCCCATTTCTTGAGCAATGATTTGAGCCAATGTGGTTTTACCTAGGCCTGGAGGGCCAAATAATAATACGTGATCAAGATGTTCATTTCTTTTTTTTGCTGCATCGATGTAAATGCCTAATGGGTCAATGACTTTCTTTTGTCCGATGTAATCTTCAAGTCTTTTTGGTCGTAATTGCGGATGTTTGATATCTTCTTCAATTTGACTGTGTTTATATGTTCTTTCAATCATAATCAATCTATTTCGGTTTTGTTGATGGTACTCTACTATTGAATATCGTCTTGTTCAAGCCATGTCCGGGGTGATTTCTGTTTCTCTGATGGGTCATCTCTTTTTGTATGGATTTGATAATGTTTATGATATTCATGCTTTTGAGACTGAGATAGAGAGTGTTTGTTGTCCCACTCATCTAATATTTTGTGTATTGGGCTTTTATAATAGTTCTTTTTGTTTTTCCACAATAAAACAATTCTTTGTAGCGTATCTAGCATGGCGTTTTTTCCAGTTTTATGGTAGTATTTTTTAAGTATAACCCGTTTATCAAACAGAATAAAGCTACGATTGCTGGATAGAGAAATGTCGAAACTTCAATTAGAATTTGGTTTGTCTCAAGATGACCTGTATACCCGAGCAGGTTTGGCGCGTATTGACGGGGTATTTGATGATTATCTTCGGGGAAAGGACTGGGATGCTCACGTATTATTGAGTAACTTTAGAGAAAATCCGCAAGCATTTTCTGATGATCGTTATGATTTTTTGATGTGTGCTGTTGCGCCATGGATGACTTCGTTTTTACTCAAACTATTTGCTATCGAGACAGATTATTATCGGCTTTATTCTGATGTTTCATATGAAAATATACTTCTGTTTCGTCAAAGCTTTTTATCACCGATATCAAAAGTTCCTGATGTTGCGTTATCGGATCAGGATTTTGAAACATTGACAGAATGGCTGTGTCATCAGGTGCAGACACCGTATGAGTCGTTGACTCAAAATTGTGTCATCGAATGGGCTGTGAAATTATGTTCAAAGACTGATCTTGTTTTGATCAATCAGCTCAGACGATGGTGTCTTGAAGCTCAGCGACGTTATGCGGCTGGATCTGCATTTCTGGGCTGGTTTGTTTTCTGGCGACCACTCAAAATTGGTCAATTGCGTCTACATGCGACAATCGATGCTGATATGGGCTCTGTTGTTGCAGATTTAGAGGTGCCGCTGTCTAGAGATGATTTCACTTTAGTTGAGAGTCAGTGGTGTATTGACCAGGCTGCGATACATGTTGATTATTGCCAGTATTGTCATGATCGATCTGTTGATTATTGCCGAACTGGATTTTTACAAAAAAAAGGTGATTTAAGTCAAGGCTATCGACAAAATCGGCAAGGGCAGACGTTACTTGGGTGTCCACTGGATCAAAAGATTTCACAGATGCATTGGTTTATGCGTCATCAGCAACCTATGAGTGCGTGGATTATCACAATGATTGATAATCCTTTTTGTCTTATTACGGGTCACCGGATTTGTAATGACTGCATGCAGTCTTGTATTTATCAGAAGCAGGATCCCGTCGACACGCCTCAAGTAGAGTCGCGTATTGTCAGCGATATGCTTGATTTACGATGGGGTGTGGAGCTATATGATTTGCTCATGAAATGGCATCCCCTGCGAAAGCGTGACGCAGTGCCTTGTACTGATAATAACCACCGGGTTTTGGTCATGGGTCTGGGGCCTGCTGGGTTCAGTATGATGCATTATTTGTGGATGCAGGGTTGTTCGGTTACAGGTATGGATGGTGCTCAGCTTGAACCTTGGCCGTATGGTGATGTGATGCAGCCTGTTGAGTATTTTTCATCTCTGAAAAAGCCGCTGGATCGACGGGAAAAACTAGGATTTGGTGGTGTTTGTGAGTATGGCATAACGTCAAGATGGGATAAAAACCTTTTGTCCGTTGTTTATTTGAGTTTATTGCGGCGTCAGAACTGTTTCATGATGGGTAATTGTCGTTTTGGAGGGACTGTTACGGTAGAGGATGCGTGGAAACTTGGTTTTAGTCATTTGGTGTTGGCGCTTGGTGCTGGGCTACCTAAAGCGCTCAATGTGTCAAATAGTCTCGCAAAAGGTATGCATCAAGCGAGTGATTTTTTGATGAGCCTGCATACGCTTGGTGCTCAATGGGAAAATAATAAGACCTCATTAGCTCTTAATTTGCCTTGTGTGGTGATTGGTGCAGGGCTGACAGCTGTTGATACTGCCACAGAAGCTCAGGCTTATTATTTGTATTTGGTTCAGCTTGTTTATCACAGGCTTAGTAAACTGATTTCGCTTCGTGGGGAGTCGGTTGTGAAGTCATACTTCTCTGAACAAGAATATGATCGTCTGAATCGATGGTTTTCTCATGGTCAACTGGTTGTACAAGAGAAACGCGCGGCAGCTAGAGA
>DCKN01000052.1:0-7742 GCA_002320385.1 Proteobacteria bacterium UBA1673 | reverse complement strand
ATGGTGTATCGTCGTGCGATTGAGTTTGCGCCTGCTTACCGTAATAATCATGACGAATTGCAGTCAGCACTTAATGCTGGCATAGCAATCTATACACACCGAGACGTTTGTTCTGTTGATGTTGATGGTGGTGGTCATGTTACTCGTTTAAGATGTCTACAACCTTGGTCTTTATCCCAGGAATGGGGGGCGGTTAGTCTGAATAATATTGAATTTTATCATGATTTTTGCCGGTGTTATGTTGATTCTTCAGATCAATTATTTACGCAAGGTATGATTATTGGTTTTTCAGAGGATGCGAGTCTTGATGAGCAGACTTTTGGTTATTGGCAGGTTATATCGGTTAGTTCAACGACGATAGACCTTAAACTTTGGTGGGGTCAACAAGGTGCATTACGATCTTTCCGAAAGCCTTATTCCGTATTGCGTATTTCTGAACCTAAAAAAGACGGATCTTTATCCGCCCGCACAATATTGGTTGCGACTGGCTCACAGCCAAATACAGCGTTTGAATATGAGCATCGCGGACATTTTAACCGATCAGGCGCATTTTATCAGCTCAATAAGCTTGATCAAGATGGTCTGACTCATATCCCATCGGACCCTTCTGAGGAAGGTGCTTTTTTTACTAGTTATCGGTTGGATGATAAGCGTGTATCGGTTATCGGAGACTTGCATCCTCGTTTTCACGGAAGTGTTGTGAAAGCATTAGCCAGTAGCCGAGCAGCTGCACACGATATTCTTCGTCATTTAGATGCAATGGGGCCCCTTCAATCATTTTCTAATCAATTTTTGAACCAAATGGCCGATCTTTTTAGCGCAAGACTTTTAAAAAAGGATCATTTGTTTGAAGATTATCACCTGTTTGTGGTTCGTGCGCCATGGGTAGTGCAGAAATTTCAACCTGGTATGATGCTCAAATTACAAGCCTATGTTTTTGGTTCCTCAGGTACCGTTGAAGCGTTTGGTTGTGAGGCGGTTAATTGCCAGCCTTTTGATTATGATGTTGCTGCTCAGACGCTTTCTTTTGTGCTGTGTTGTGATAAGCCTGCCCATCGTGCCTTATGTCATGTGCCGGAGGGTGGCTTGGTTTCGTTGATGGGGCCTAGTGGTGTTGGATTGTCAAAAAAGGTTTTGGATCAACGTGTCATGCTTATTGCAGATGAGGAACGCATTTTTAGTGCTTGCCTATACCGAAAGCATTATGCTGGTCTTGCACATTCTGTTGACTTCTTTGTTCAATATTCTGACCTTTCTAAGCATTTATTGGACGCAGTTGGCCAAACACACTATGTGAAATGGCTGCCGAGCTGCCAAGAATCTTATTTTAATGCCGAGGAAGTGGCACAGTGTGCGGTCATTATTATTCATGGTGGTTTTAAGTTTGTTAAGTCATGCTATGAAAACTACTGTCGTGCGGTACCGTTGCATTCACGTTCAACAAAGATTATCGGTTATGTTGGTGGACCCATGCAATGCATGTTGAAGGGTATTTGTGCGCAATGTTTACAGTGGCAAATTGATCCAGACACTGGGTTGCGTACGAAAGCTGTTTTTGCTTGCTCCTGGCAAGATCAGCCGCTGGAGCTGGTTGATCTTTCACATTGTCAACAGCGACATGATCAATGCCAGGCATTTAAGATTTTAAATATGCAATGGTTTTCCAATAATGATGTGGGTTATTCTATTGCTCGTTGATTGCATCTTGCCTGCTTTTTTATTAAGGTGATGATAGAAGGCAATTTGGAGCGATATGTTTGAAAATTGGCATTGGCCAGTATTTTATTGGTTTATTCAACGAGCAATTGATTTACAACTGTATTTATTGCCTGCGGAAGTCATATTGTTGGCTGTGTTTCTAATCATTAGGTATCTGATTACTGGAGTCATTGAACCAAGAATTCTCAAGTTCTCGGCTAATAAGTCTCATTTGCAAATTTTACGTTTGTTTATGAAAATTATGAAACTTGCTGTTGTTGTTATGGGTACAATTAGTGCGTTGGGAACAATTGGTGTTGATGTCACAAGCTTGGTTGCGGTTACAGGGCTATTCAGTTTTGCGGTTGGTTTTGCAATGCAGGATGCTTTATCTAATGTTTTATCAGGCGTTATGATTCTTTTACATCAGCCATTTAAAGTTGGTGATCATATTAAGGTGTTGGCCTTTGGCGGTGAGGTTGTGCAAATTGATCTGCGTTATACACACGTGCGAACTGACAGTGATATCGCACTGATTCCTAATAAGACGCTTTTTCAAGCGCCAGTGATAGTTTGTGGCGATCAAGCAAAGGATTGAATGCCTTGGTGGCTCAGTTTTGCGTTCCCCGATAACTATTTGGTAATGATTAGATTGGACTTTATAGCTGCTAGTTGCTATCATATTGATATGGGGGCGTCTTTGGCTTTGACGTGATTGACGAGGCCGGATGTGCATGTCGGGCAGTCAGGTAAGCCCGTTATCAACTTAGTATTAAATATAACTGCAAACACTAGCAGAAAAAAACTTGCGCGTTTAGCTCCGGCTAACGTCGAGTTTGATAAATCACTAGACCGCGTAGCGGCCTAATGATTCCGAAGCCTATTTGTGCTTGTGCGAATAACGTTTCGGTCATTGACGCAAGATCGCTATGATCAATGTGCTCAAGTTGTCGTAGTTAAATTTAATTGAGCAACGATTAAGTTCCTGTGCCCGTCTGGGGCTTAATTCGTATTTTGACGTGGCTAAGCATGTAGTATCTGAAGGATTAGCATGAGCGGACGCGGGTTCGACTCCCGCCGCCTCCACAATTTTACTGATATTTTTTATCAAAAAATCAGCGACATCCTTTTTTATGGTCTATACGTTAATTGTGTATAATAAAAATAAGGAGTTTATATGAATAAGGGTTATATGGCTATCATCGTGATTGTCATTCTTGCACTTGTCTTTTTTTCGTATCATGGTAAAAACACAGAATCGAGCGTTGTTTCTGTTGCCGGTGCTGCGGATAAGGTCGTTGCTGATGTGAAAGATGTTTCTGCAGCGGTTGTATCTAAAGACGACGGGCATAAAGATAAAGCGACAGATGCTAAACAAGATATCACAGTGACAAAACCTGTTTCTGCGGTACCAGCCTCTGGTTCTGAGGACGCGAAAGATGCTAAAAAAGATATCGTAGCGGCAACACCAGTTGATGATTCAGTCGATGTCGTCAAAGATACGACTGATAAAGCTGATACACCAATGTCAGATCCGGTTAAAACTGATGATGATGTTAAAACAGAAGATGTAAAGTCATAAGAGTTGATGTTCAAATAGGCTTGGTAAATAGCGTTCTTTGCTGTTTGCCTGGCCGTTGGACTTTTTATGATGATACTTTCAGCGAGTAAGTCGCTTATCGTTTCTTTTACGTACCATTCTTGATCTCTTGAGCATGACAATGAAAATAGACTTATTATTGGCTCTTGATTTCCTAGAACGCCACGATCTGACGCTCAGACGTTATATTTTATCGGTAACCATCGCGTTACTGTAGTGCATAAGTTGCCATTTTTTTGCTAGCGGTTTTACGGTGGCGTATTTTTTAGTTGTCAAAATATCTACTAGTGGTACCCACATGTGAGTATCGATCTCAGCATCAAGTGCACGATTTTCTACTAGAAACTGGTAACAAATATTAAAATAATAAAACGGTTTTTCTGCCTGTTTATCGAGCCCAATCTGTATATGGAAGGGGTGATGCGTAATCGGTTGAGGGCTGCTTAGATTCACACATGCGATGATTGATGTTTTGATGATATCAATCAGCGGTTGTTGTGTGTTGTTCGATTCGATTGAACAGATGTGTGGTGTCCATGTATTGTTTCTTTGATCAAAATGAAGCAAAACTGAGCTGTCCTCAGCGTTGATAATCCATGCTGAGCCCTTGATCGACTGTTTAATTGGTTGGCTTTGTTGTAAAAAGTGTTCAAATGCGTTTATTGTGGCAGATTCTTCAGGGAAAAGCTGCAAGTAAGTATGCAGCTGTGTGATATCGATTTGGTGCATATTGATTTAGTGGAAGTATTTGTGTTAACTTACTGTATCTTTTGTGGTTACTTCTGTCAACTTGGAGATGTATGGATAAGAAACTTCTAAACTGCTTGGTTTGTCCACAAACTGGTGGGCATTTGCATTGGGTCGAAGCGCAATCAGAGTTATGGTGTCCCGCGAGTGGACTTGCTTATCCTGTCAAAAACGGTGTTGCAGTGATGTTGGTAGAGCGCGCACGCACGCTTAGTCTTAATGAGATAGAGTCTCTAAGATAATATGGAATTTAGTATGAGTGATAAACCTAGCGATACAGTTTTTAGTAAGATTATTCGTCGTGAACTGCCTGCTGATATTGTTTATGAAGATGAAATTTGCATCTGTTTTAAGGATATTATGCCAGTTGCACCAGTGCATCTGTTGCTTATTCCTAAAAAATGCATTCCGCGTTTATCTGATGCGACTGCATCTGATAGCGAGTTATTGGGTCACTTGATGAGCAAAGTTGGGGTTATTGCTAAGCTTCAAGGTATTGATGATGCTTTTAGGGTCGTGGTTAATAATGGTGCTGGAGCATGCCAGACCGTTTTTCATTTGCACTTACATATTATAGCCGGAAGAGCAATGAGCTGGCCACCGGGTTAACTTTTGCTTGTGAATTTACTTTTGAAATGTCCAATTTGATTAAGTACGTCAAGCCGCCAGAGTGGATATTATCGTTAAGATAAATTTACATCAATTTGCAATGATTGGTTTATGCTTGTGATACAAAAAGAAAAATTGTTGCAGGAACATGAGAGTCGTGGTTTTCTCTGACTAATGATAACCGATCTGGCGGAGGTATTGATGTAATAGATGTCTGTGCTTGCAATATGGTGGTTTGTGGCTCTGGTTTATGGTAGATCGATGTAGGGATAACAAAGGCGTTCGGCGAGAAAAATCAATGTGGTTAGAGGGTATGCTATAGGTTTATTGATTTGTCATGATCGTTGACTGATAGTGCTTGGCTTTCATATAAGCATATTTCTTGATTGTTGGTTGGATTTGAATTTCCGCTTCTATGGATTATGGTATCTCCTACAACCGGTTTAGAATGTTAGGAACGGCTTGTATTGTCTCGTGATAGGTTTAACATGTCGCTGTAATATTTTATCTACTGAACGTATACTGCAAATGTTGGTCGTTCTTTAGGATTAAATGATCTTGTGGTTTCTGCAGACAGCAGCAAAAGACAAAAACATATGTTTTAGGACTGCTCCGATGGGAATGCCTAATAAGAGGCCAATGCCGCCAAGCTCTTTTGTGGCGATGATGAGTACAATCAAGCTTGTGAATGTTGACATGCCAAGACTATTACCAATGAAGTATGGAATGAGAACAAGCGATTCTAGAGTGCCTGTGATGCAGTATACGGCGCCAAGTCCAGCAAAACTGTATAGTGTACTTTGTATTGAGTAAAGACTGAATAATGCAATGGTCATCCCTGTCATGGTGCCAAGAAAAGGAATGAAGCTTAACGTGCCAGTGAGTATTCCAAGTGCAGTTGCGTAAGGTACGCCAACGATATTAAAGCCAATTGAGTAGCAAATAGATAATGCTAGCATCAATAATAGTTGTCCTCGTAAAAATGATGAGATGATCAGATTGATTTCTTGTAAAAGATTGCTGAAATGAGCACGATACTTGATTGGTGTGTATGCTTCGATGGCCTCGAGTATTCCATCATAGTGGATGCCAATGAAGAAGAACAAAATAGGGATTAAGATAAGATTTACAATCCAAGATATGGTAGAGATGAGTTGATTAGCAGTACCTTGAGCAATCGCGAATGTTTTTTTGATGGCGTTTGTGTCGAGGGCAGATAGGTTTGTAAAAAGCTTAGATATCTTTTGCTCGATTAGACTATTTTCTAAGTTAAGATCTAGGCCTAGCTGGCCTGCAAGCTCGTTAACATTGTTCATTAAGTAAGTGATTTTGCCTGGTAATGTTTTTAATAGGCTTGTGATCTCTAATATTATAAATGGTAATCCTTTGAATAGGATGACGAGTATAATAAAAAATTGTATAAAAAATATTAAGCCGACCGCAAGAACTCTCGGTAGTTGGCATTTTTTTTCTAATAGTTCAATTGCTGGGATAGATATGTAGACGAGAATGATTGCAAATAGTGTCGGGTAAATATATGCTTGTAAGGAAATGGACAATAATATTATTAAAGAGGCTTCAATGCCGATGAGTGTTAGAAATAGTACGTTACTGGTTGACAGTTTGGTTAGCATGATTTGTCTCAATAGTGTAATCTATTATGGATTAATAAAGTGTTTTGTGTAAACACCCAAGGTGATTTTTTAGTGATTGAATTCCATAAACTGTCATGTTAATTTTTATCTATAAATCTTTCAGATTTAGATCGTTGTTTTTAAAATGGAAATATTGTGCTTAGTCATGAGTTAACCTCACCGCGATTGTTGATTCAGAAGAAACTAGAAATATTGCATGGAAGGACGTTATCGTCCGAAGAGCTTCATGCTGTTTTATGTCTTGATGATCAAAAATCTGCTCAGCTGATGGCTGTTGATCGGCGACGAGATGACTCTATCACGGAGATTGCTCAATCGTTGTCTCAATCCAGTCACATCAATCGTCACGATATTATGATGCGCTTACTTGGGGTCTGGCTTATTTTGCAGATCGGTCATTTTATATCTAGCCGAGTCGATAACCCTAATATTATGTGTTTTACATTCAGCGAATTTAATATATCCCCACTTATAGATGTGGTCATGTTGGCTGTATTATGGCGATATAATGATCAGAATATTCAAAATTTTTCAAATGCATATCATCGTCTTTCGGATATCGCGCAAATGAGTTTGGGAGATGTTGTGGAGTTGCTTACGCAGCGTTATTTATTTGCAATGTTTGCCAGTACATTGGTGATCGGCCGTATTTCGAACATTTGGTTCTCAACTAATTACTTTGTAGCGCTTGATTATATATTGTTTTTTTTGTTTGTTAGACAAACGATTCCTGCTCTCTTTAATGACTTGAAAACCCTGGTAACAGCGGATAGTTACTCGATTGAAACAACTCAGTTTATTGAAATTCCTATCGAGATTTATCGTTCATTTCACGCTTTTTGGTTGATCTTGAATCGGCTAAAGGATTGTGTTGTCAAACATAAATCTGATTTCTCCAAACTATTGGTTTTTCGTCCAGGCTCTGTTTATCAGACCTGGCGTTATGCTGAAGTTGGTGTTCATGCACTTGGATCAGTTCCTCAGGGGGTTTCATATGAATACATCAAGCGATCAATGCTTGACGAAGATGGTGTTGTGCAGTTTCGACCTACATTGTCATTATGGTTACTTGGGTTGCTGAATACCCTTGATGGTCGTCTGTTTCATGCGTTGCTTAATTGTTATCACTCTGATATTTATGTGGAAGATGTTTATTGTTACCGTCGTAAGGTGAATACGGTTCAAAGAGGATTTTCTTTATTATTGGAACATCAACATCTTGTGCCTATTATCTATCAGCTGGTATGCCCAAAGTCAGACTTTGATATTGATAAATTGGTGCAATTTTCACGAGGCTTTATTCGTTATGTCCAAAAAGATGATCGGTTGTTGAAGCGTTGTATCACTTGCATTGATTTATTATGCCAAACTCAGCGTAAACCAACATTGCAAGAGCAGCTGATTGTGATGTGTTTGAGTAGTGATTTATACCA
>DCKN01000106.1:5170-6038 GCA_002320385.1 Proteobacteria bacterium UBA1673 | reverse complement strand
TGATACAGCTGGAATGCGTAAAAAGACTAAAATCAGAAGTGATGTTGAGCGCTACTCGGTTAATCAAAGTATAGAGACCATTCGCAACAAAGATGTAACGACAATCCTAGTGGTCGATGCATCGCAAGGTGTTTCTGATCAGGATTATCGAGTGATTGAGCTGCTTGAAAAATATCGCAAGCGCTACATGATTTGTATTAATAAGTGGGATAAACTTAATCAGGATCAAAAGTCATTATATCGGAAATATGTTGACAAAATCGCAAATAATCGAGACTACGTTCCTATCATTATGATTAGCTCCAAAGATCGGAGAAGCAAGAAAACTGTGATGGATAGTGTTTCTAGGATTTCTCAATCAATAACTTTACCCCCAATGTCCTATTTGACAAAACTCATGGATGTAATCATTGAGAAACATCGACCAGCACTTGTAAACAATAAAGAAGTTAGAATTCGAGTCTGCTACCCGACACCCGGCACCACGGCGAGTGTAACAATACAGGGAAAGAGAGTCAGCCAACTTCAATCTAGTTATAAAAGATACCTTCAAAATGCACTTCAGAAACACCTTAAAATTCGAGGCATAAAACTGGCTTTAGTTGTCAAGGAAGACGATAATCCTTATCGTTAATTAGGTTATGTGAACAACCTGATAACTTAGTCGTTTGCGCGAACTTTGTTCTAACCTGAACACATATAACTCGACTATTCGACATATTTGATCAACAATCGTACCAATATTAGACGACCTGTTTATTATCTAGCCTCCTCTAATCAATGCCTGACATCATAAGCTTGTATTTGGGCGTTTTAAAGCGTTACTAAATTAATTATAATGGCCTAGCGCAGAGAGTAGTCTCGGTCA
>DCKN01000106.1:4617-4837 GCA_002320385.1 Proteobacteria bacterium UBA1673 | reverse complement strand
CGTCCATAACCTTTCGTAATTGCATTGTATGATCAGCAGAGGCCATGAATAAGTGGTGAGATTTGATACGAAATAGATGGTACGATATTAATGTGATAATTTATTACTGTAAAAAAAGTTAGCATTACGGTTTGATGTCATATTTTACGCTCAATCTGAGCGCAAGTCAGAGGTTGACAGGTTTAGGTTACTTCGCATCAAAAACTACAGTAAAAAAAAA
>DCKN01000106.1:3507-4300 GCA_002320385.1 Proteobacteria bacterium UBA1673 | reverse complement strand
AAAAAAAAAGGGGGCAATGCCCCCCTTTTTTTAGTCGTTGTATAGACTACTGAGCAGAAATGTTATGCGCGAAACTTATTCTTTCATCTGCAGAATTTTGATCCGCTCTTTGTCTTGCTTCGAATGCGGTATGCTGATTCTTAGCTAAACTTTGGATACTATTTAGTGACTTCAAGAGCACTGGTAATTTAGCAATTTCCGTGTATTGAGCATCGGTCTTGATGTCAATTTTCAGGAGACCTTTGAGAGTAGTAAAGTCTTTTGCCTCTAAATTACCTTGGTTGGCTTTCGTTGCTATTTCGTTCATTGATTTGACATTATCTGGTAAATTCCCTGGAGTAGACTCACCTTCATCATTGACAACGTTAGCTGCTTGTACAAGCTCGATCTTTTTGCTTTTCAGATAATTATTAACCTGATTGAGTACAGTCTCTGGAATTCTCTCTGCATTCAATGCAGTTTCTCTAGCTCTGGCAACAAATGAACTTTGGTCGACTGGTGTTGGGCTGTTAGCAGTGTCTCGAGACACTTCGAACGCATTAACCGTAACCGACGCTGCCACAGAGTACACTGCACGCATGGCTACTGAGCCGCAGTAGCTCAGCACCTGAGTAGCAATGTTAGCTGCAAGGGCAAATGGAGCAACTATGGAAGCAACTACAGGAATGACTGTTGCTGCGACTTCCACTCTTGATGAATAGTGCATTGCATTGGTATGCAAATCTGACATCTTAACTCCGTGACGTCTAGACATACTGTAAATCGCTGCGAATCTTCCGCTTGCGTATGCAGA
>DCKN01000106.1:958-3206 GCA_002320385.1 Proteobacteria bacterium UBA1673 | reverse complement strand
GAATCTTCCGCTTGCGTATGCAGACAAGGCAACTGAAATAGTATACAATACGGCGCTGGCAGGAGCGATTGCTGCTGCTGCACCAGCTGTGATAGCTGACAATGCAACTGCAATCATTGGCTTAGCAATTGCTCTTCTACTGTCAAAGAGGGACTTAGTCCATGTTAGCGTTGAAGTAGATGACTCACTCATACCGCTGAGAAACTGTGCGTATTGATCGATTTCACGTATTGAATCAATAAACTCAATGTATGATGACCTTATGTCTCTAGCTCTATTCACGAGATCAATTTGTTCATTGATTATTTTGATTGATTCTTCTTTCTGTGATTCAGCGTTAACAGCAGGCACTGCTTCTGCTTGTTCTTCACCAGAATTTTCTTGGCCAGCATCTTGATCTGCTCCTGTTACTTCTTCCTGAGTATTTAATTCACTGATCTTACTCTCAAGTGTGTCGACAATAGAATCAACGTTTGACACGATCTTTTGCTCTTCTTGGATCATACTGTCTAGCGTTACGTAAGATTCTTTAAGAGCTCTTAAGTTTGAAACCAACGAACGTCTCACAAGTGACACTAATGCATTAGCATTTTCAACTGATTGATTAGAGAATATCTCGGATACAATAAACTGTTTTTTGTAAAGCGAGTTGTATAAAGTTTGCTGATCTTGTGTTAACCCTTCCACAGTTGGCGCTGTTTCCTCAGACTCACCACTGCTGAATCCTTTGACTTCTAGGCTTATGGAGCTCTGTGTACCCTCTTTTTTGTGCTCAGTGAGAAACTTATCAAATTCTGCTTTAGTATCTTCGACGACGCCCATTACTCGCTCGAATTCTTTTAGCGTCTCATCTCTATCAACAAATATTTTAGCAATTGCGGATGAATCGATTGATGAGTATGTGTGAAATCCTGCGAGAGATCTGCCGAAATTGATTGCATTTTCATCAGTAACAATGGGAGTATTAGCCTTAGCATTGTTCTCGACATCTTCAGTTCCTGACTTTTTAGAAACGTTAGTGCTGTTTGTGTACACAACCTCACCGGCTTCATTTTTGATGCTCACACAGATGACGTCTGGTGTGTTTTTTGCCTCTTTAACGTCATTCTCGCCCTTCTCTTCCAGTTCTTCAACGTTATTTTCCACCACAGAATCTGATGATTCAGGCACAGCCGATGTTACTTCATACTCAATTTTGTATTTTGATCCGAGACCAAGACTTGAATTTGTATCCTTCAACCATGCGAGGCTGGCGTTGACAGCTTCATTCATGTCTTCAATATCTTCGATCTTTTCGAGACCGAGGTCAGATAGACCGGTGTTGATCTCTGCAATTAAATCTGAATTGTCAGCACGGCCTTCCAGTGACTTATTTATATACGTTTCAATAGCTTTTACCCACTCGTCTTTAACGAGTTTTTCCTTTAGGCTGCCTACCCAGCTGTGATCACTAGTCAGGAATGATGGCATGTTGGTGACCATGTAATTCCCCTGCTCTCGTTTATTTCCAATGCGGGTATCCCATTCCTTCCTTGCACTGTCTAATGCACCTGCAATCTTCTCTGAAATATTTGACATAGTTTGTTTCCTTAGTTTCATAAGCCTTGATCATCGCCGTTGCTTGATCACCTACTTATAACTTACAAAAACCACATAGTCGTGTCAACCGTATTCAAATAGATATTGCCAATAGATTCATTTTCTTTTAACGCAGGAGTGTGATCGCATGTCATCACTCAAAATCTTATTTTCTGGGCGAGGATAACAACTCTACCGCTTCAGTAGTTCAAATATTTTTTCGCCTATCTCTGTTGGTTTTTTGACGATGTGAATTCCTGCGGCCTTCATTGCCGAGAATTTACCCTCAGCTGTTCCCGTACTACCGGATATGATCGCACCTGCATGCCCCATTCGCTTCCCCTTAGGCGCTGTAATACCTGCGATATAAGCGACGATTGGCTTATCGATGTGTTCACTGGCCCATTGTGCAGCTTCTTCTTCGGCATTACCGCCGATTTCGCCCACAATAACGATTGCTTGTGTTTGATCGTCATCCTTGAACATCTTCAGTACATCAATAAAGTTTGTTCCAGCAATTGGATCTCCACCAATGCCTACGACTGTACTCTGTCCTAACCCACAGGTTGTTGTTTGGTGAACCGCCTCATATGTTAGCGTGCCTGATCGACTTACAATGCCTACACAACCCTTTTTATGGATGGAACCTGGCATAATCCCAATTTTACAT
>DCKN01000106.1:0-655 GCA_002320385.1 Proteobacteria bacterium UBA1673 | reverse complement strand
CCTGGCATAATCCCAATTTTACATGCATCAGCAGTAATTAGGCCAGGGCAATTTGGGCCAATTAATCTAACATTATGTCTGTCGATGACTGTTTTGACAATCATCATATCTTGCATTGGTATCCCCTCGGTAATACAAACGATTAGTTTGATCCCAGCATGTACTGCTTCCAGTATTGCATCTTTGCAGAATGGTGCTGGTACAAATATTACTGAGCAAGTGGCCTGCGTTGTCTTTACAGCATCCTCAACTGTATTAAAGACTGGACAGTTGAGATGACGCTCGCCCCCCTTACCCGGCGTAACCCCGCCAACGATTTGAGTGCCATACTCGATCATTTGTTCGCAGTGCAATGTACCTTGTGAGCCAGTGAACCCCTGGCAAATGACTTTTGTGTCTTTATCTACTAAAATTCCCATTTTTATTCCTTAGTCGTTCTTTCTAAACCTGCTCTGCAAGCTCAACGACGTGTTTTGCTGCGCCTGAAAATGTTTTAATTGGCGTAATGTTGAGCCCACTTGATTCTAGCTTTGTCAATGCTTCAGCTGATCGATTACCCTCGAGTCTTACAACCACTGGTAGCTCAGTTGACATATCGGCTACGGCTTCGATTACGCCTTCAGCAATTAAATCACATCGTACAATACCACCAAAA
>DCKN01000007.1 GCA_002320385.1 Proteobacteria bacterium UBA1673 | reverse complement strand
CGCGTCAGATTTACAGTCTGATCCCTTTGACCGCTCGGGAACCCCTCCAAAACACGCCACTTGCAAAGTGTGCATTTTCCTGCAAAAGCAGGCGATTGTCAATAGCAAAGCCGTAAAAAGTCCTGCTAAGACAATATTTATTGACTTTGCTGTTGATTAACACCTTTGGTGATGCCTACTTTGACTGACTTAAAGGCATTTTACTTCAAATAATTTTGGCTATTTCCCGCTAAATATGTGCATGATTATTTCTCCAGTCATGCCAGGGATAGTTGCTTGTGATTGATTGATTATTAAGATCCAAACACGCGCTATGAGACTACCGAGCACAGGCAAAACCAACCGAAATAGAGAGACACTGCATACCTTACTACTATACCATTGATCTCTAGGGATCGCCGCCTGAAGCCTCAGACAAAAATGCTATTACGTTGATTTATTACTTTACATTCAAAGGAACTGCCATGAATGCATCGTGAGCGCCGTCAACAAACGCACCATAAACCCCGTAAAGCTCGTCGAATAAGCCATTGATGTTTTGACGGGGCACCTCATCTTCAATGTTAACTTGATCCTGAGCTATGGCATTTGGTGAAAACTCTCTGCTCGAATGACTCCTGAATGACCCGCGCATCGAAATCGATGACGCCTTTCGGTTGAAGCCACATAACATCGTGGACATTGATGAAAATACACTTTCCATATCCAGCCCACATCTCGAGCCCAGCCAATAAGTTGTAGCCCCAAGCGTTAACACAGATAGTGCGAGCATGGTAACAGCCAGCTTAACAGCGATAGCAATAAGAAATATGCAAATAATCCCCAATAACAATCTAGATATGCTAATTAATGGACTCGTGATACAAGTCATCAACAAAGAAAGCGTCCCCATACCAAGCCATAATCCGCCATGTATCATGGCGGCAAAGATGACTGTACCAGCAATCTTTTTTAACGCGCGTCTATATTGAATACTTTGAGAACCGCCAAGGTCCATATCAAGCATTTGTGATGCATAGGCAGCGAAGAGTCGAGCAGCAATGCAGAAAATAGCTATCTGTAGTGCAAGATACCCGATAGTGGTGCCACTTGCACCAAGGAACGATAAAAATCTAATGGCCTTGTTTGTTAAACCGCTATAGTGTACGAGACTGCTTAGCACCGAGCTGACTGCACCGACTGCGATTGGGTAGACCATTGTGTTAACGACCCGATCGATAACGGCAGTAAAACTGAAGTCGGTAGAACGATTGTTGATTATAATTTTTAGATTCATAACGTTATAAATATTGTTTTGGTTTTTTATGTTATCACATTAACTTTAACGAAGTCAATCACTGACTATACACAAGTATCATTTGTGTGCGAACGAATTGTTAGCTCATTACATCAACAAGGGCAGTTTACAGTTTTGTTAAAGACGCGATAAAAGCTTCATGTGCCTGGCTTTCTGCCTCAGTGGCCTGAATAATGGCAATTGGCTTATCCCAGTTTTTTTTACTGCTGTCTGCATTTGAAGCGCCTGCATGGCTTGTTTTTTCCTGCCCCAATAGATCGGTCTGATTGACCGACATTTGTAGATAAACTTTAGCCAAAAGATCCGCATCAAGTAACGCACCGTGCAGTGTTCGATGCTCGTTTGATATCCCAAAACGTTTACAAAGTGCATCTAGATTGTTTTTCTGGCCTGGAAACTGTTGTTTAGCTAAAATTAATGAGTCCACAATGCAGCATATATCTTTAATTTTTGCCTGATAGCCTACTCGAGCAAGTTCGGCATCTAAAAAACCAACATCAAATGGCGCATTATGAATCACCAAATCCGTGTCAGAAATGAATGCGAGAAGCGCGTGATAAACATCTTGAAAGACTGGCTTTGATTGCAGAAACTGGTCTGTGATGCCATGGATTGCTAACGCCCCTGGACTGCTACTTACGCCCTGCGCATTGAGATAGGTATGAAATTTTGAGATTGGACGCTGATCACGTAACTTTATCGCTCCAATTTCAATAACTCTGTCGGTGCTATTATTGAGCCCTGTTGTTTCGGTATCAAGAACGACTATATCTTTCATTGAGACTCCGCGCAGCGGTGCGCTGCTTCGTTAGCCATTTTATCAACACACTCGTTGTCTGCATTGCCATTGTGTGCTTTTACCCAATGCCATGATATTTGATGTTGATTATCCAGTTCAACCAAGCGACGCCAAAGATCATCGTTTTTGACCGGCTGATTCCCAGAGCGCCTCCACCCCTTTGCCTGCCAACCTTTGACCCATTGCGTCATTCCCATTCTTAAATATTGAGAATCGGTGGTTAATTGCACGACGCTCGGTCTATTGAGTGACGCCAAGGCCTCAATCGCCGCTTGAAGCTCCATTCTATTGTTTGTTGTACTGGGGTCAGATCCACTTATTTTCTTTTCTTGAGCACCGTAGCGCAATAATGCAGCCCACCCACCGGGGCCAGGGTTACCCAAACAAGATCCGTCGGTAAAAATCTCGATGATGTCTTTGGTCATTGTTACTCCTAAATTGCTTTTAATTTCGCTTATCCCGGCATAATAGCCTGCATCGCTGATGTATCAATTAATCCGGATGCTGCACCGATGTTTTTTCTCAACACCAGTTTATAGAGAGCACTCAGACCTGGCGCATAATTACCCATAACCGACGCAAGTCGCTCTTCCCAGCCTTTGCCTCCCGTATCTCCGACCTGGAAGAATCCGGAATAATCGGTATACACTTCCGCGAGAGCACACATGTCAGCAAGCTCTAAGATTTTTGTTGGCGCGATTGGACGCTTCCACCAAGTTTTTATTGTAGATGCGTGCATCGCGCGCCAAATGCCATAGGGATTGACTCCTATTAAGACAATCATACCCCCTGGACTGAGCACACGCGAGAACTCAGCAATCATCTTCCCATGTGCTTGCCCCATCTCATGAACGTGACAACATACAATCAGGTCAAAGTACTCTGAAACAAATGGCAAACACCCTGGATCACTTGCAACACAGGTTGTTGTTTGAGCAATACGCTTGTTAAACTGCATGCTCACATTAATTTTTTGGACGATTCGATCAGAGTCAATCAGCGGTGATTGGGCAAACTCGAGACATCGGTAAGGCCTAAAGTGTTCAACAATTCGTGCTAGTAACATCTTCTCTAGAGCGACAACTTTGGCGCCCTCCTGGGTTTTATACCATGATGCAAGTGCTTTTTCGGTAACGCTCATGCACATCATATTTTTTTAACTTGTCACCAGTTTAATTGAATTTTCCTCAATATACAAAAGAAACAATTCGCTCTATGATGATTAGCGTTGTTGTCGCGTATCACACAATATTTTCACTTGGGGCGAAATCGACACTTCGCAGCGTTCTTGCAAGGCGGTATTAAAATCAGCTATAATTGTAGCAATAAAAATCATTTCTCAAACGATGACCATTAAAATCCATGCCCTAAAATCTTTGGTGGACAATTATATTTGGGCCATCGAGCAAAACAACGCAGTTACCGTTGTTGACCCGGGGTCCAGTGAGCCTGTGCTGACGTTTCTTGCGCAACACAACTTGGCTTTAACAAATATCTTAATCACCCATCATCATTATGACCATATTGGCGGTGTGGCCGCTCTATACTCGCAGTTTCCACAACTTAATCTATTTGGCCCTGACCTCCATCGTATCGCACAAACTGCTAATGCGCAGCAAACACAGACATTCGAGGCATTGTCGACACTCTCTGACGTACCAATTCAAGTTGTGTCTGAGACAGCGCGTCTTGATGTGCCAAGCAGTGGTAGATGGCAGGTCATGCATACTCCTGGTCATACCTATGATCACTTAAGCTATTATCAACCAGGCCATTTATTTTGTGCAGATACACTTTTTTCTGTTGGTTGTGGCAGAGCATTTACTAACAAACCTGCGCTTTTGTATGCGAGTTTGTGTCGTATTGCCCAGCTACCTGATGATACTCTAATCTATCCTGCGCATGAATATACCCTGAAAAATTTGGCGTTTGCTGAGCATATTGAACCCGAAAACTCAAGTATTCAGAAACATATTCATTCCGTACGACGGTTACGTGATCAGGACTCACCTTCTCTTCCTACGAGCTTGGGACTTGAGAAACAAATCAATCCTTTTCTACGATGTGCGCTCCCGAGCGTACGAGATAGAATCAATAAAATTTCTGGCAAAATGCACGACTCGCCTGAGTCAGTTTTTATCACAATGAGAGCACTCAAGGACGTATTTTAATGATTTATAGATATTTTAACTTCTTTTTGTGTCTGCTTTTAAGTATTGGGGCAGTCATTGCACCATCGTCACAAAACACTCATAATCATGTTGATCTTTGGCCAAAACTGCGACAAAACTTTCGTTTAGTAACCGCCCCCTCTCTTGAGCGTTCAACTCGTCAGCAAATCAGATGGCATCAAAATCATCCTGACGCGATCACAGGCATGTCAGAGAACGCAAAACTGTATCTTGGTTACGTGACTCAACAGACCATCAATCAAAATCTACCAACTGAGCTGGCACTCATTCCTTTTATTGAGAGTAATTTCAACCCCTATGCACAAAGCTCAAAAGGCGCGTCTGGCCTTTGGCAAATTATGCCTGACCTTGCTAGCGCCAGTAATCTTGTTATCAACCGCCACTTAGACGAGCGTCGTGATATTCAGAAATCGACGCAAGCTGCGTTAGCGCATCTCAAATATCTTCATGGTCGGCTTGATCATCGGTGGGACTATGCCATAGCTGCTTACAGTGCTGGTGAGGGCCGTGTCCGTCAAGCGGTGAAACAAGCTAAACGCACCAAGAATTCATCCTGGGTTGACTTTTTGCCGGCCGAGACCAGGCAGTACTTGCCGAAACTATATGCCATTAAGCGGATCATTAAAGATCCTGACAAGTACGGGATTCAACTGCCGAAAATATCAGCTGAGCCTCAGTTTTCTGTGAATCCGATTACTCGAAGTTTTGCTTTTGATCATTTGACTGAAATATGCGGTACTGACAAAGACCAACTGTTGAAACTTAACCCATCATGGAAAGGCCACTTTATCAACCATGAGTTCTCTAATGTTGTCGTTGTGCCTAAGCAATCTGCTTTTTCTTGTCATAAAAAAATGACACGGATTCCGCTATTTAATAATCGATGGGCCTATCATAAAGTTAGACAATCAGATACGCTTACTCGAATTGCAAAACTTTACCGGACGTCTGTGGAATCTATCGTTCAGTATAATGGCTTGACAAGTCATACTATTTATCCCAACACCCACTTAATTATAAAAATTGGCGATAAAAATCCTCCTGTGGTATCGAATAATCCAGTACTTAGCGAGGCCGTTATCGCTTCGGAATCATCTGGGCCTACACAGTTGCAACATGTTGTACAGAGCGGAGATACCATCGAGTCAATTGCTAAACATTATACACTTAAAGCTGAGCATATTGCCTATTGGAACCAACTCAGATACCCCTATTCGCTACAGGCTGGTAAAAAACTCGTGTTGTGGCGCCACACCTCACCACGTGTCCGCTATATCAAATACCAGGTGCGCCCGGGTGACACGGTTTTTTCTATCGCGAAAAAGCATAAGATCAGCCAAAAGCAGTTGCTATCTGCTAATAAAATTGCGAATATAAATATGCTCAAAGTTAACCAGGTCCTGACCATAAGACAGCCATGACATCACTAGAAGTCAAATCAGTCTCCAAATCATACAACAACCGCGTGGCTTGTCGTGATATAAATCTTAGGTTTGACCAGGGGAAGATTACGGGGATTTTTGGCGCTAATGGTGCAGGAAAATCAACTAGTTTTCACATGATATCAGGCTTAATACGTCCTGATTCTGGCAGTATTTTTCTTGGTAGCGATGATATTAGTCATCTGGCACTCTATCAGCGTGCGTCTTTTGGCCTGGGCTTTCTGCCACAAGATGAGAGTGTATTTCGCGGGCTGACTGTTGAGCAAAACTTGCAGTGTATGTTGCAGCTTTGCCATCTTACCAAAGCGGAGCGACAACAACGCCTTGAGTATCTAATCAATGCATTTTCGCTATCGAAGGTTCGCTTCACGCTTGGCCACCTACTGTCTGGCGGTGAGCGAAGAAGAACTGAAATTGCTCGTGCTATGGCCAATAAGCCCAAATTCCTACTTTTAGATGAGCCTTTCTCTGGCGTCGATCCAATCTCGATTCAAGAAATCAAGACTCTGTTAAAAACCATACAAAAAAATGATGGGGTTGGCGTTGTGATTACCGATCACAACGTTGTGGCAACACTGCCTATGTGTGACTATGCATTTATCATGCATCTAGGCAAAGTGATTGCTGAAGGCCCACCCCAAGAGATCGCAAATAACTCACTTGCTAGAAAGCACTACTTGGGCGATTCTTTAGATGCCAACTAGCTGCAATCTATTTATTAACTAACAATAACCTTGGAGCAGATATGAGCAAATCCACCAAAAAAATGATCTTAAAGCTTAAATCCGGAGAAGTTACTATTGACCTTTCTCCTCACCTTGCCCCTAATCATGTTGAACGAGTCATGATGCTGGCTGATGAGGGTTTCTATAATAACTGTCCTTTCCATCGAGTCATTGATCAGTTTATGGCACAGACTGGCGATGGCAGTAATCATAATGGTACGGGTGGGTCTTCATACCCAGACCTGAAACAAGAGTTCTCTGACGAACCGCATGTTCGTGGCACCGTATCCATGGCGCGGGCGCAAAATGTTGACTCCGCCAATAGCCAGTTTTTTATATGCTATGATAAAACCCCTCATCTTGATAGACAGTATACTGTGATTGGCAAAGTAACATCAGGTATGGATTATATCGATGCTGTGAAGAAAGGCACTGATCATTCTGGAGTTGTTCAAGATCCTGACTATATCGAAGAGGCCTGGACTATTACCGAAGACGCTTGATGAACCTGAAATCATGCACCCTTTTCTCAAGGACTCACGATTTCACATAAGCCATCTATCCATCTGTAGATAATAACTGCAAAAGATCATTACGTCACTGTATGCGGCCAGCCGTTGGCAATCTTTGTGCCCAAGCTTAAGGTGACATGATGGCAAATAATCTCTAATTTTCTGTGATTTCTCGGCCATCATGACATTTTCTTGCGAACTCTAGAGTTTGTCTATGGTCCAATTATGACTTGCGTCATCTTAACTTAGGGGACTAACATGTTAATGTGTTGGTCGCCCGAAAGTCTGTGATCTACATGCTGATTGGTGGCTATAATTACTCATTTGGTCAGCGTTTTTACGAATCACTGCTTCAATCTTAGGCACGATGTAATCTACCGCTGTGTACATATCAAATTTTCTCTCTTGGATCTTTTGGGTCACATTTCTCGGCATGTGGATTAGCGCTTCTACCTGATGAAATTTTTGGTCCTGAATACTGAAGACAAGAGAAACCTTAAGCGCATGACCGTGCTCACATGCATGTACTAGCTTTGGTTTTGTGTACGCTTTTAACGCTTCTGAGTCTTTTAGATTATTCCGGTGATCAAATCTGATTTCAATTTTTGTGTCGGTAGTCATACTCTTCCTCCTTACGCAATGAATTGTCTAACCCATAATTTAGATATAGCACACATTCTCAAACTCGTTCAATTTAAATTCAAACTCATTTGCGTAAGAAGAAAGCCCTTACCATTGCCAGCGTATTACGATACTATACTGGTAACCGCTTTCGTTAACTATCGTAAGGACATCACCCCCTGAGAGATGATTCCATTCTACACCAAAACCTACGTTCAGATTTGTCGTTAAACTCAGGTAGAGATCATTCTTGACGTTAATTTGTGAAGCATCAGCAATCGATTTTTCAGCATCCCAATAGGAACGAATCTGACTTGCAAGTGTGAGCCTATCCAGCCCAGCATATCGAGTAAAGCTATCGATACTTACCTGATACCAGCTGTGATTGTTCGCTGATGTATTGCCATGGTGCAAATACTCAGGTGCAATTCGAGTGACAATATTACCGGTGTTGATAATTCGCCCATACCTTACCAACCCAAAACTATGTAAGGGCACAAGTAGTAGACATAGATAGCGACATATCCAATCGTTTGTGCTGGCGTTTTTACGACTAACCATCAATGAATTGCAAGCTGGCTAAATGCTTGTATTTTTCGCAGTTAACAACTAGGTCATCGTGCTTACCGCGTGATAAAACGTGACCATGTTGCATAAAAATAATTTGATCAGCTTGCATCACAGTCGCGAGTCTGTGTGCAATCACGATTGTGGTTCGACCCTTCATTAATTCTTTGAGCGACGTCTGCAATAATCGCTCATTTTTAGCATCAAGATTACTCGTGGCCTCGTCAAGAAGAAGAATCGGTGTGTCTCTGAGAAATGCTCTTGCAATTGCGATACGTTGTCTTTGACCTCCTGATAATCGCATGCCACGCTCACCGACAAGCGTATCATAACCGTCTTGTAAATCATCCGCAAACTCAGAAACCATCGCCATCCTCCCAGCATTGAGAACCTGATCTCGAGTTGCCTCAGGGAAACCGTATAAGATATTTTCAAATATGGATCCTGAAAAAATTACAACTTCTTGGGGGACGAAACTGATTGTCCCTCGCAAGAAATCAAGTGGCATCATATTGATTGGTTGCCCGTCTATTGAAATTAATCCTTTGTCTACATCGTAAAATCTCAATAGTAGCTGCAATAGTGTTGACTTTCCAGCGCCGGAATGACCTACGAGGGCGACACTTTGTCCTGGCTTGATGTCGATTGAGACATTGCTAATGACTTGGCGATGTGGCCGATTGGGATATGAAAAGTCAATATCTTTAAAAGAGATTGCACCTTTAATAGGCGCCTGAGGCTTTGTGGCTTCCTTATTACTCGTAATAGTTGGCACAAGATTCAGAAGCTCTACCAGGCGCTCTGAAGCACCGCTAGCCTTTTGAACCTCTCCAATAATGTCTGCCATCCCAACAAATGCTGAGGCTAAAATTATTGCATAGGCGATGAATTGTAGAAGCTGACCTTGCGTTATGACCTGCGGATTTTGCGACACTAAATAAGACCCTAGCCAGAATACTAGGAGAAAACCTGCTGTGATCCCAACTGTGACAATGACCGTTAATATACCACGCAAACGCATTCGCTTAAGCTGCGCTTTGAATGCTGTCTCGACTGACTCTGAAAACAGCTGTCTGTCGTACGGCTCATGCGTGAAAGCTTGGGCGATATGGATGGCAAATAGTGTCTCTCCAGCGTATGAACTCGATAGTGCAACCTTGTCTTGACCGGCTTTTGATAAGTCGCGCTGCCTTGTAACCACGATTCTTGCAGGAATAAAGATGAGTGGAACTGATGCAAGGAAAACTAATGATAGATAAATACTGGTAAGAAACATCATACTCAGTGCGCCAATAATTTGAATGATGTTTCGAATCAACATGGATATGCTGTTGCTTAGCGTCCCTTGAACGACAACTGTATCGGTTGTTAGTCGCGAAAGTATTTCACCAATTTTTAGGGTTTCAAACTGATTGAGGTCGAATGATAGTATTTTTGAAAAAAGCTTACTTCGCATATCAGCGATTACACGTTCACCGATCCATGACACTAGGTAAGATCTCCATGCGGTACTAATTGCTGATAATGTTGTCAATATGGCAAAAACAATATAGTAGTGAACGTTGTTTTTGATATCATGGACAAAACCATAATCCATTACATAGCGCGCAGAAACAGGTAAAACCAGCAAGTTGAGTGATGACAACACGAGCACGAAGAGACTGAAGTAAGCAAGTTTCTTGTATGGTTTAACAAAGGCTAATATCTCCGCTAGAACATGTGTGTTGACTTTTGTAAGCATAAATCTTCTGATCGACGATATCATCATGTTTAGTTTTTCACCCCCCCACTTTGATGAAGCTCTAAGCTTCCGGTTTGCCTCTGTTGTCGTAGATCTCATTTAGGATTCCCGCGAGGCGGATACCAGCCTGAGCCAGCCGTTGATTGAGTATCGGTCGCACACGACTTTGATAGTCGTAACCGATTTTGGGCACTTTATCGATTTTTAACTGCGATCTCTTAGGTACACAATAATCGCTGATGTTGATGCGTTTGTCAATCGGATAGATTTCTGCATGTAGTGCTCGCGACTCTTTTAACCAGGTACTCATAGAATCTGCCTGCCACTGCTTGATGGTTTTTTCGTTCAAATGATCAAGCACATCGATATACTCAGTGTAGCTCAGGAGATAGGCATCGATCAGTTTGCTGTCCCAGATGGTGTGTAGGCGTGTTGTCCACTTTGAACTGAACCAGCGAACATAGCAAGCGTTTGCACCATGATCTTTTCCGTTGCCGACATGTAATGGTTGATGTGCATCGGCGACCAAATGGATGAGCAGACGCAAAAGCACAGGTTCGGTCAGAGGCGCTTCGAATCGTTGGTGCTCTAGTCGTTTTTTGATTAACACCAAAGCATGATGAATATCCATGGGCCAATCGTCGTTTGGTTTACTGTCTATCATTGCTGGATCAGCGGCTTCCATGTAGTGCCATTTAGATAGCGACTGACTCAATGCACTGCGATCACTTTTGATTTCGTCAGCCCAATTGCTGACATCTTGTAGCTTGTACCCATCAAGAATGTGTCTGACATGAAGGGTTGTGTTGTCAGTGAGGTGTTTTTCTGCAAGTCCTCCAACAATCCTGTGGCCGGTAAGGCCCCAGCTGTAAACAGCGTTGTAGAAGAAAATAGACATGCAGATTACGGCGTATTTCAGTAATCGTGGGTGATTCATTAAGCCTCAGATTGGATCATTTTTTCTTTATTATAGCGAATCGATTGAAAACTACAATATAATCTTACTTCCTCGATAGATTGGCCCGTAATTTGGTCATGCTTGGCGAGATTGATCATTGGATCAACATTATGTATAATATCAACTTTTTCTAACTGAGGTAGCCCGGATGTCTTCTAACAAAATTGGTCTTATCCCGTTAACCGCGATTGTGGTTGGTAGCCAAGTTGGCTCTGGCGTCTTTATGCTTCCGCAAATGCTCGCCCCCTATGGCGTCTATGCGATACTGGGCTGGCTTACCTCTGGATTTGGAGCGCTTTGCCTTGCGATGGTCTTTGTGGGTTTGGTGAAACGCTACCCCAAAAATGGTGGGCCGCATGCATATGCTGATGTGGCATTTGGATCGACTGCTGCGTTTTTTACGGGATGGGCTTATTGGCTCAGCTGCACCCTTGGATCGGCCACGGTGATTGCGGCAACAGTTAACTACTTAACACCCATCATTGGTGACTTATCTCCATTGCAGTTTGCAGGCGCTGAAATTGTTTTTCTGGTCATTATCTCTGCTGTAAACTTACGGGGAGTTCATTCTGCGGGCACTATGGAAACGATACTTGGCCTCGTCAAATTAATTGTTCTATTTCTTTTACCGATGCTGGGACTTTATTATTTTTCCGGCCAAAACATCCAAATATCACCATCATTAACTGGCACATCAAACCTCATGTTAATCGGTAAGGCCGCATCGTTGACCTTGTGGGCTTTTCT
>DCKN01000109.1 GCA_002320385.1 Proteobacteria bacterium UBA1673 | reverse complement strand
TGAAAACCCAATGCCTAAGCGTATCTGATTCGAAAAACGATATGCGCTTTCAATTTTAGAGCGAAACTCTACGGGAAAGTTTAAATCTCGCCCTTCGTCACTAGAGTGATAATATCCCATGATGGAAAAACTGAATGAAGTGACCCAGGGTGTTTTTGATCGGAAATCATGCATCAACCCTATAAAAGCGAACCAATCATCAGCGGTTGTCAATAAGATGCCGTTGATTGGCCGTAAATCATATTTTGTATAAAGTTTTGGGTGTCGATACTCAACTGCCAGTGAGGCATTATCAAATTCTCTGCCGTAAATGGCTGGTTGATAGCTAACAAAGCCGTTTGCACTCGTGTCTTGGTTGGACTTTGCAAATGCTAAGTCGATACTTAGAGAAATAAATAAAATGATCGTCAGTAATTTTTTTATATAGTTAAGACATTCAGTTTTTTTCGGATGTGCTAAAATTATAAACATGGCTGACGGGTTCAATTGTCTAAGATTAATTTAAGCTATGTCATTGGTAAAGTCGAGACTTTTTCCTTTATTCTTTGCCGTGTACACTTTGTTTACGTTATTGCTTCTCACGATGATATTCTGGAGCATTACGATTGTATAAGCGCTTATTTCTAACCGCATTGTTCGTTGACTTTTGAATCGCTGTGTGCTAGCTTTGTTTGGAAAAAGCGATTGATGTAATCGCTGATTCGCCCGGGCCGAGATCGCGGCCACTTTTATGAACTAGATGGAGAAAAAAGATGTCCGATGAAGGCTATTCACTACAATCAATTCGCAAGGTTTTCTGGCCGATTTTTGGCAAGGAGCACATTAAGTTTTTGCCCTTAGCTTTTATGATGTTTTTTATCTTGTTTAATTACTCGATGATGCGTTCTCTTAAAGATGCGATGGTGGTGACAGAGGTGGGCTCAGAGGCGATTGGTTTCATCAAAACTTATTTTGTGTTTCCGTCCGCTATCTTATTGACTCTGGTTTATTATAGTCTTTGCAAAGCGATGGATTCGAAAAAAGTTTTTTACTACATCATTGGTTTTTTCTTTGCATATTTTGTGATTTTTACTTTGTTCATGTTCCCAAATATGGATGGTTTAGTATTATCTGATGCATGGGCTGCGTCTTTGACTGCTAGTGTTCCGCCGCTGAAATGGTTTATCCGAGTATTGCAGTATTGGCCCCACACAACTTTCTACATCATCTCAGAACTGTTTGGTTCGACTATGATTTCTTTGTTTTTCTGGCAGCTTGCTAACCAGGTCACTAGCCCTGCAGAAGCTAAACGTCATTATTCCATGTTCGGTTTGCTTGGTAATGTTGGGCTTTTAGGTACCAGCTATGCCCTAAAGTACGCATTGGATCGACCAGAGCCTGATTTCAACATGTTGTTTTTGATGGTGATTGTCGGTCTTGCGATTATTACAGGATTGTACGCGTTTGTGCAATATCAAGCAGAGCACAATCCGGAACTTACCAAAGACGTGGTCAAGGTACAGAAAAAACGTAAGCAAAAGCCATCGATTAGCGAAAGTATCAAAGTTGTTTTCTCGTCGAAGTATCTAGGTTTGTTAGCACTTTTGTTAATATGTTACGGGGTGTCTAACGTTTTGATTGAAAATGTATGGAAAGATAGAGTGCGTGAACTGTATCCTACTAAAGCTGCATATGGTGCCTTTATGGGTGATTATCAGTGGTACTTGGGGACTATTTCTATTTTCTTCATGTTGGTGGGGTCTAATATTCTTCGTTTGGTTTCGTGGACTAAGGCAGCGTTGTTAACCCCGTTAATGTTTTTAGTTACTGCTGCATTATTCTTTCTATTTATTTTTGATTCTCTTGCTGGAGACCTAGCTTTACTATCTGGATGGATGGGTGTGGCAATGGTGCTACAGTGGGCAGTAATGATTGGTACTGCACAAAACGTTTTGAGTAAGTCAACGAAATATTCACTGTTTGACTCGACACAGAAGATGGCATACATGCCACTGGATGACGAACTCAAAACCAAAGGTATGTCAGCAGTTGAAGTGATTGGCGGTCGTTTTGGGAAAATGGGCGGTGGTGTGATCAACTCCACATTATTGATTGTTTTGCCAGCTTGGACGCTTCTAGACTTGACACCGATATTGGCTGTAATTTGTGCCATTATTGTCGCTATTTGGATTGGATCAGTGCTGAGCTTAGGTCGGGAGTATCATGCGGCAATGGACGCTCAGAAAGAGTCAGTTGCCTAGGGTGCGATTTAACTGGTCTCAGGTGGGCTGTATTTGAAAGCTAAATTGGTTACAGATGCTTCGTTGTGTCTGTAACCTTTTTTTAGTGTCTAGATTCAATAAAGGTATTGATTATGCATTTCTTAGATTTTCAAGTTAAATGCTTTGTTGATCCCTAAGGTTTTGCTATACTTCTCGTCCATTTAATGGATTTTGATGATAATGTTAAGGTTAGTAACCTGCTTTTATTTTTTGTTGGTCAGTTGTATTTCGCTTTTTGCCCAAGTACCGACAGCGCTTTCTTCCAAGAATATTTTTGATTATTTATCTCAGCAAAGTGAAACATTTGTCCGCTTTAGACAGTATTTGCATGCTCACCCAGAGCTATCTAATCACGAATATGCAACTGCTCAGTTTATCACTGAAAAACTTAAGTCTTTTGGGTATACGAATATTAAACCAGGTGTGGGCGGTACAGGCGTTGTGGCGTCTTTACATACTGGTAAGCCGGGTAAAGTGGTGGCTTTGCGAGCTGATATGGACGCTTTACCGCTGCATGAATCTAGCCAATTGTCTTATCGTTCTATCCATGATAATCGGATGCATGCTTGTGGTCATGATGGTCATATGGCAACGTTATTGTTAGCTGCTCAGGCAGCCCAAGCTTTTAAGTCAGACCTTAAGGGTACAATTAAGTTTATTTTCCAACCCGCTGAAGAGGCTGGTAAAGGCGCTGAGTCAATGATTCGAGCTGGTGTACTGGTCAACCCACGTGTAGATGCTATTTTTGGGCTTCATGCATGGCCTAATGAGAAGGTTTCAAGTATTAGTACAAGAGTTGGGGCGCAGATGGCAGGCTCTGTTGATTTCGATATTGAGATTAAGGGCAGTGGTGGACATGTGGCGATGCCGCAGCATACGGTTAACCCTATTTTTGTTGCTGCTCGGCTCTTAAGTGCTTTCGAGCATCTGGTTCAACAAAAAGATCCGACAGAGCTTATGGTATTAAACATTGCATCGATCCATTCAGGCTCATCCTACAACGTTGTGGAGGATGATTGTCAGATTAAAGGTACGTTGCGTGTAACCTCGCCGAAATTACAAAGAGAAACTTTGGCTAAAATGCGATCGATTATTAAACATACTTGTTCAGCTTATGGTTGCAAGGCTTCTTTACGTGAGCATATGTATTATCCACCTACGGTGAATACTGCAAAGGAAACAGCATTAGTTTTAGATGTGGCTCGTGAGATTTATCAAGATTCTTCTATGGTTTTTGCGCGAGAAAATCCCGTATTACCTGCTGAGGACTTTTCATTGTATCTTGAGAAAGTGCCAGGTTGCTTTTTCTTTCTTGGGCAAGGCTTATCCAAGTCAGCATTACATACCAGTACGTTTGACTTTAATGATAAGAGCTTGGTCACTGGTGCGTATGTACTTCTACGATCTGCGATTAGAGTGCTGTACGACTAGTTGAATTGTCATGTATCTTGTTTGCGCAGGTGTAGTTCTTAAAGGAGTTTTTGTCTTGTCTATACGCGTATTCTAGCTGCCGGTGAATTGTTCCTCGCTTTGCCAAGATGCTTGTGGCGTTGTGGCCATGGTATACATTCGTTCTGCAATTTTAATCGGACAGAAAGCAGTGTTGGGCGCCACTTGGCCCATGACTAACATTGTGCCAACTCGAATCTCAGTGTCTTCAAACTCTTGCGCTAGGCAGAGTGCTAAACTGCGTTGGGCAGCTTTGCCGATAGCAGTTGCACTGAAGTTTTTATTAGGATATATGGCCCAGCCACCACCGGTGAAAAGTATGGTGCCTTTATTTTTTACTCTCATGGATTCGGCAGCCACTTGTGCTGCAGCTTGTGGTGCGGCGACATTGACGGCTAGATCATCCAGAAGCTCTTCTGCGGTGAATGTTGTTGGTTCTCCTGGACGTGATTTGACTGCATTATAAATAAGGACATCGACACCACCTTGATTGATGATGGCTTGTTGTAAGATTTCGCGAAGTCCGTTAAGATTGCTGACGTCGCAACTGATGTAATTGTCATAAGCGTTTAATGAGATGTCGTCTGGTTGTGGTGAACGGGCAATTAGTGTGCGTGCGTATCCTTCATGTGCGAATTTTTCGCTGAGTGCTTGGCCTATACCAGGTCCCATCCCAATAATGATAACATGTTTCATAATCACTTCCCCTTGGCTTTCCTATTTTAATACTTGCCATTTTTGCTTGCGTCATCAAGGTATAAGTAGCCAGTATAATCTTAATAACGTTATCGTAACATTTTTTACATTTTTTCTCCAGTCGGGTCATTTTTCTAAGGGTTTTAATCTTTTTTAAGAATATTACGTATCAATGAACTGTATGACATACAACTAACTGTTCAAATATTTGGTTTTCTTATCAGTTGAATCAGTATCAATCTGTGTTTGGTGAGATCATTTTTTTAATATTCATGATTTTGTCAAATTCGTCAGCACTCATGATCTTTTGCTGTAGGCAGGCCTCTTTAAGGCTGAGATTGTGTTCATGTGCGAATTTTGCTATTTCTGCAGCTTTGTGATAACCAACTACCGGACTCAAGGCAGTGACTAGCATCAATGAATTATTAAGATGTTTCTCAATGGTCTCGGTATTAGCTGTCATACCTTTGACAAGATAGGTATTAAAGTTATGACTGCTATCGCTCATGATTTTGATTGATTGTAAGATATTATTAATGATGAGCGGTTTGTAGACATTCATTTCTAGATAGCCACTGGCGCCGCCCATACCAACTGCAACGTCATTGCCCATGACTTGTGCTGCAACCATGGCGAGTGCTTCGCATTGCGTCGGGTTTATTTTCCCA
>DCKN01000045.1 GCA_002320385.1 Proteobacteria bacterium UBA1673 | reverse complement strand
TAGTGCGTTGTAAGTTAATGAGGTCAGGAATACTGTTTTACCCGAACCAGTAGATCCAAAAACCAAGCAGTGCGTACGCATATCGTCGTCGCCGAACCACAACTCTTCGCTTGTTTTCTGTTGATTTCCAAAACAATAAATCCCCCTCGCTCGATAGAACTTTCCATCAGGGCGAACGTCGTTATAATCCATCTCTTTTGAGCGCATCGGCAATCGGAATGGCAAATGCGGCTTCTGAATAAGGCTCATTACGAGACAGAAAATAATAAATATGAAAAGCAAATTGGCGATCACTGGAACAAAAAAAGTGATCAATCCCGTTATGGCAATTAATATTGAGACATTGGTTGGTCGCTTGAAAAAATCTGAGACCTTTTGTCCTAGGGTTCTCGTATCCCTGAGTAGACTAGACTCGTTTAGTTCTTCATTGGCGGTAACACCACGTTGTTCAGGCATATTCGATCAGTGCTCGTTATCAGGTTTATAAATAATCTCAGAGACACCAATTTCGAGTGCTGTGATAGCTTCCTCTACCATGGGTGTTTTGAGTGGACGTCGTAGACGCTTTTCGACTTTCCAGTGCCCAAATGGACCACCTACCTCAGTAAATGCGACCTGCCTGCCCACACTATTAAGCATGTACCATAGACGCCTATCGGTTGGCTTCAGCCATAAAAACTCTGGCGTTGCAATTACTCCGTCATCTCTGGCAGCCTCAAGCATCGATGCCATTGCAGGTAGCAGGTATGCATGTGCACCGACTGCCCTGGCAACTTTCATTGATTTGATGTGCTTACCAAGCAGTGCATAGGATCCTGAGAAATTTAAATTCTTAACCCCATTGAAACTTGACTCAGAGATTTGCCTCATCAGTGCTGCAGCACCTTTCGTGTCATGATTTGCTTTGCTCGCAAAAATTGCGAAAAGCGCAACGATGTAGGGTGGAAAGTTTTGTAAATTACCTTCCCATCGAGGACCTATTTGAGTGATAAAGTGTTGATGAGCTCTTGCTCGGTTTACTTTGGCAACCGGTTTGCCGGCTGATATAGTGATATCAAGGAGATCGTGTTTTTTCGCAAACTCCATTGGTTGTAGACACATGCCAAAATCACCGCCATCGATTGGGTTACTCAGTAATTTTGTGCCTAAAACCGTATTAATCGGTGGCCAATTCACTGACTCCTTCCGACGAAAATCTTCCATTTTATACTTTTCGTCAAATGTACTGACAACACCAGTGGTTTGAATGTAGACAGCAATTGCAATCCAAATCGGTGCAGTGAATACTGCGAAATAGAGCCCAACTCGACCGATCACACTGACCATCTCTGCAAAACTAGCGTCAGCATAGTTGATGTTGTGGATATCGTTTATGGTCTGCGCAAGAGACTGTGCTGCAAGCATGATTGGCGCTGATAAATCGGGCGGTAAAATGTCTTGAGCTGCTTCGGAAAGCAACCCTAATGGAAACAACATGACGTAGGCTTGGTAAAGCTGCGTTTGCAGGATAACTTCAACAATCTGAGCATGATATTGGTACCACAAGTATCCAAGTATGACAAATAGCGCCCCCATGTAATAGGCTATCTCAATACCCTGAGAGCTATTTTGCTGACCTTGGCCTTGCATAGATTAAGAAATCCTTAGTGTAACCTTCCCTAATCCATTATAACTACAGTTTCAATTTTTGCAAACTTAAAAACCGCTGATCACCTACTCTGTAATTCAATACTTTTGCGGCGTGATCGGTTGCAAGCTGTCTAATAACCTCGCACTGTTACTATCTTGTCGTCTAGCCTTCGGGAACGAGTTGTTTATTGATAAATAAATAGACTTCTTGGTTGTAGTGCACAAACTTTATGATATGCGATGACATGATTGCATTCGGTTTAAGCCCAATAAGTAGCTGCCCGAGACTATCGCATTCTTCATCGGCTTGAATGACATCGTCATCATTAACATAGATGGCAACGTAGCCAGCATTTAATGAATCGCCTTGAGCAGTGATGGCGTGCTTCACATTGTCCTCAGCCTGGTAGATTGGCCTTCCGAATGAACAAGCTGGCAATGCAGATAGTGCCTGCTCCCAAGCTTTGATATCACGGCCATTCTTGATGTTCAATAAAATGTAGACGACTTTATGGTTTGCCGGAATCTCTTTGAGCATTTTTTTCTTAGCCACAACATCTTCTTTGCCAATGTTGTTGATCTTATCGAGCGTGTCTTCTCTTGCGCCTTTGATAAGCATCAGCGAACGAACAATGTCTCTTTTTTTTCTTTTGAGTAAAAAGCTTTGGTCCCAGAAGTCCTGAGTGAGTAGATTTTCAATTTTTTGAATATAGCCATCGAGCTGCTCAAATACTTCTTTATCATCACTCATTTTTTTGCCTCTATCCCTGACTTTTAAACGTATTTAACTGTTGTACAATCTAGATTATCACTACAGCCTGTTAGTCGTGACTGAGCTCAGGAGGCTGACTGCTAGTGACATCTCTTACATTCCTAAGCTTCTCCATAAGGACGTGTGTGTCTCTCACTACCTCAGAAATTTCATCTTCAGAGGTTTCTGTGGCAGCCTTGTGACTAAAAAGTCCGCTAGCGGCTCCGCTACCATGTTTCTGCATGTTGATCACGTACTGTTGTACTGCTTTTAGCTCTGTGGACATTTCGTACAAACCGTCTTCTAATCCAGTTGCATCAACCAACTGTAGATCTCCCGGCTTGATGTTGTAGTCGCTTGAATTTGTAGTTTTATTAATGTTAGCCATCAACTTACCCCTTTAATAGCAAATGTCCTACATGTAATATAGTACATATCTTTCAATTTGTCAATCATAAAGTAACTCATCAACTTCAACCCTGTTACCTTTCGCTCTTTTAAACATCTCCATCAATACATCTGCGACGCATAGTAATGCTGTCAGTTCTTTGCAATTATCCACCTTAACCTCTACGCCAAGCATGGATTTTTCGCTATCTTTGAACTCTGAGCCTGTATTCTTTCCAAAAAGCAGCAAGCTCAGCTGATCAGCTCTCTTGATGATTGACGGCAATAATCCTGTTGTCGAAAATACTTTTTCATGCTCGATTGTTTTCGATTTTAGCACGTAGGTTATACCCATCTTAGCTGAGACCTTATTACATATTTTCAAAACATCGTCCATTACATCCACCATGGTGTGGCGACACGACGGCTGCCGGCCGATTTGCTGCGCAGGTATCTCAAGAAAACCGGCGCGGAAAACCCATAGTATTCCATAACTTGCAATGCGATCACACAGACGATTGCTATCCCAACTGTTGTGTAGGTGATGTGAAACATCGCAACCAGGATTGGCGGCAACGCTCTTGCGTTGAAAATCCATAACCTGGGCTGTCTTGCTGTGTCTCGCCAACTCGCGTTGGGATTGTATGTTAATACCATAATGAAATCTCCAATTTCACAGTATAGTACCATCATAAATATCTGTAAATAATTATTTGGTAAAAGTTAGGATTAATCTTTTTTTATATCTTGCCTTGCAGCGGGGCTTGGTTCATGACTGCTGATTACTATTGGTGTGTTGGTTCTAATATTTACCCCCTTAAGCAAGCGATAATCGACCCTATTCTTAAGACTTTATCAAGGTTGTTGATGCCCCGTGCGGCTCGTAACAACAGTGCATGCCTTGACTTTCATCATACCATAGGCTAATATCGACGCTATATGCATCTGATTTTTAACGTCTTATTGATATGAAAGGCTCATTGTTTTTTTCAAGAGAATATTTTCCTTTATTCATTTCCCAAACTAGCGCTGTGTTTGTTGACAACCTTTATCGCACGGCGTTTGTATTGTTAGTCCTATATACGGCAACTGCCGAGCACCTCGATGCAAGCGTCAAATACGACTATAGTATTTTGTCAGCCGCCATGTTAACGCTGCCATTTTTTATTTTTTCATCTATTGCAGGTGATATTTGCGATAAACTGAGTAAATCTAGACTGATAATGGCGTTTAAGGCTGCTGAACTGGGCATATTGATTGTGGGCTGTTATGCGGTTTTCACGTCAAGTCTTAATCTTATGTTGCTAACTATTTTTTTACTGGGTGCGCACTCGGCGTTTCTAAGCCCTTTGAAGCTTGCCATACTACCAGAGTACCTCAGCGATACCCAGTTACTGCGGGGCAACTCATATTTTGAGATTGGTATTTTCTCAGCAATTATTTTAGGCGAAGTATTAGCAAATCTTATGTTTTCACACGAGCGCTATGGGATTACTATATTAGTTGGACTGCTGCTGGCTATCTCCATCACAGGTTTTATAGCCTCACTGTACTTGGTACCAACCACGCCCAAAAACCCCTCCAATAAGATTCAGTGGAATATCTTTAAAGGCAACCTTTCTATTGTTAGGGCGACTAGACATAGTCGTATCGTTTACTTATGCATTTTGGGTATCTCGTGGTTCTGGCTAGTAAGTAGCATCATAGTTAATGAAATACCGAACTTGATCAACCAAAGTATCAATGGCGCCCCAGCCGTATTAACGTTTATTCTTGTTATTTTTGGCATTGGGATTAGCACTGGATCACTGTTGTGTGCCCGCTTGCTAAATAACCGAATCGAAGCAACTTATGTACCGTTGGCTGCGTTTGGTATTGCGTTCATGCTTTATGATTTAGCATCCATCATCCACGTTATCGCAAAAGCAGACGCACAAATGACGCTTTCTTTGTTTCTACATTCGTTTAGTCACATTCGAGTAGCATTGGATTTTTACTTGATCGGACTTCTCGGCGGCTTATACCATGTGCCCTTGTATACCATCATGATCCATGAATCTGATACAAAGCATCGTGCGCGAACGATTGCATGCCATAATATTATCTCAACAGGCTTCATGATTGCAGGTTCAGCCCTGAACTTTACGCTATCTCGTGTTTTTAATGGCAACCCCGCCTATACGCTTGCATTCGTCTCGTTGATTTTTGCCTGGCTCTCGCTCTATATTTCTCAACTTATGCCTTATGGCATACTTCAAACCCTACTGCGCTTTCTCTTCAGAACGTTTTATCAAGCTAAACTGGAAGGTATTGAACACTTCACGAAGGCACAAAAAGACCGGCTGGTTATCATTGCCAACCATACCTCATGGCTTGATGCCCTGATTCTGTCAGCTTTCCTCCCTGAGCGACTTACATTCGCCCTCAACTCTTCTATGCAACAGCACTGGTTGGTGCGATTTTTTATTCGTCTGAACAAAGTTTATGTGGTTGATCACGATCACCCGATGGCACTTCGTGGCTTAATTGAATCAGTCAAGGATGGCGAAAAAATCGTTATCTTCCCAGAAAACCTACCAACGGTAACTGGGGCATTGATGAAAATTTATGAGTCACCTGCCCTTATTGCCATGAAAGCGGGTGCTAAAATACTGCCAATTTACATAACAGGACTTCAATCATCTCTTTTTTCCCGACTAAAACACAAGCCGCGCTATGCGCTCTTTCCCCGCGTGATCATAAAATTGTTTTCTGCAGAGGCGATCGAACAACCCCAGGGCCATAGTAATCGGAAATCAAGAGAATTTGCTGGAGACTACCTCTATCAAATCATGACTCGGGTATGCTATGAGAGTCATAGATTGACTGGCACGCTATTTCAATCATTGCTTATTGCTGTCAAATCGAATGGCAATGGCTATCGATTTAATGATTTGTCACGTAAGCCAATGACCTATCGCCAGCTTCTCATTAAAGTGTTTGTTTTGCGATTCGGACTGGCAAAATTACTCAAGCCACATCATTTCGTTGGTATGCTTTTACCCACAGCACTGCCTACAGTTGTGAGCTTTTTCAGCCTTCAATCCTTAGGGAAAGTGCCGGTCATGCTTAATTATACCCATGGTGGCGCACAGATGATTAGCTGTTGTGAGACCGCCGGACTTTCAATTATCATCACCAGTAGACGTTTTATCAAATTGGCTAAATTAGAATCAATTGAGTCTCAACTTCAGTCAAGTGGCTACACCTTATGCTATCTTGAGGACTTGGCACAAGAACTATCATTGGCTCATAAAATCATGGGCATGGCTGCCGCTTTTGCACCAAAAACAGCTATGAAACTCATGCCTATACAGATTGTCCCAAGTGATACCGCAGTGCTTCTATTTACCTCTGGTTCTGAGGGATTTCCCAAAGGTGTCGCATTGAGCCACGATAATCTACATGCGAATATTTCTCAGCTGACTGCAATTGTTGACCTAAATCACAATGATCTTGTTTTTAATACATTGCCATTATTCCATTCCTTCGGACTGATGGGTGCATTTTTGCTACCTGTGCTCACGGGTGTAAAAATGTTTCTATACCCTAATCCACTGCAATATCGAATCATCACTGAACTCATCTATGATACCAATGCAACAATTCTTTTTGGAACTGATTATACACTGAGCTTGTACGCTAATCATGCCAGCTCTTATGATTTTTATAGCCTTCGCTATGTGTTTGCTGGCGCAGAAAAACTCAAATCACAAACTTTTACTCTGTGGTCAGATAAATTTGGCATCCGCCTTTTCGAGGCCTACGGTTTAACTGAGGCTTCTCCTGGTCTTTGCGCCAATACTGCGATGCACTGTAAGCGAGGTACTGTTGGCCGATTCCTTCCCAAGGTAGAGTATAAAATATCGCCAGTTGATGGCCTGGATCGCGGTGGTCAACTGCTTGTTCGAGGGCCAAATATCATGAAAGGCTATATTCTACATAGCCATCCTAAAAAGATCGTTCCCCCATCTCGAGGCTGGCATGATACAGGTGATATTGTTGATATTGATAGCGACGGGTATGTGACCATTCTTGATCGGGCGAAGCGCTTTGCTAAGATTGCAGGGGAGATGGTATCTCTTGCGGCTGTGGAGCGAGCGATTGGGCAATCGTTGCCAGAGCACAGCCATGCTGTCGTATCAATTCCATGCAATAAGAAAGGTGAGCAGCTAATCATGCTCACCGAAGACTCCAAACTTGATAAGTCCTCGTTGATTAAATCGCTCAAAATGGCTACCGTTCCTGACTTATGGCTCCCTAAACAGATTATTCATTGCGAAATACCCCGGCTACCTACTGGAAAGATTGACTATAAAAAATGTCTTAACCATGCCCTGTCAACTGCCTAGTTGTCATTACCCCATGATGCAGACGGGCTTAACTTGACAGCAGTGGTGACACCGCTATAATTGGGATGAGTTGTGTCATACATGCATGATTAATATTTATGAGGATCGATTTTCGTGGCAATCTTTGACAATTCGTCGTCCAATTGGCGGAGTAAAAATGCCCAGTTTTGGTCCGGAATATCCGAATTTTACCAAAAAAAAGGTATCGACTCATGGGACAGGTTAGTCCCGCATCAAATCACCAATAACCCTGAGTTTGCCCATACTTGTGCAAAGTTGATTGCCCACTATATGCTTGATTGCGAGCAAAAAGGTTATTCGGGGCGCTTTACGATCATTGAACCGGGCGCTGGACTGGGAAAATTTGCTTTTCATTTCATCAAAGAGCTCACATCACTCCTAAGCATCTCAAGTACTCAATCGGACTTGTTTCGATATGTCATCACTGATACATCGGATCAATCAATACAGTTTTGGACTAACCATCCTCAGCTTAAGCCTTACTTCGAATCAGGCACTCTGGTTGCCAGCCGGCTTTATGTGGATGAAACACTCACGGTTCAATTTGATCTTGAAAGTCTTCCGCGTCAGGATAAGTTCATATTACTTGCAAACTATTGCTTTGATTCACTCTATCAGTCCCCGTTTCAATATCATAATCATGCATTTGTACCCTGTAGTATTGAACACAAACCGCCTTCGCTCACAAATCAAGATGGCTCTGTGCATTATAAGCCAATCCCATCTGCGCCGCGTCCATTTGCTGACTGCTCTTTTTATGACCGTATTCTTGATGAGCATTATGCCCTTGGGGCTGAGCGCACGTTGATGCCTGATGGCCCAATTGCATTGATTCACTGGCTAGACGCACTCAACGACCATCCCCTGCTGATCGTTGCGTCAGATAAAGGATTTACGAATTTTACATTTGATCAATACGCAAGTAATTTCAATATTATACAGACGGGCACCTATGCATCCAGCGTTAATTTTTTTGCGCTTGGCCGTTACATCGAGCTTGCGCTCGACGGTAGCAAATTTTTTGGTCCAGCTGACCAGGTTCAGTTTGGTACACATCTGTTTCTCACTCATGCATCCATTCACGAATATGCCAACTTAAACCTTGAGGGGCATTCCACCATCTCTACCGTAGGTACGTACGCAAAATCAACAACAAACTTGCTCACTGCCGAGATAAGTCTGAGAGATCCTTATGATTTCTTCAATTATTTGTCGTCACAGCGTTTTGCACCGTTCAGCTTAGCTGTATTGTATGATCACCTGGAAACTGCCTTACAAAATTGCGATATCCTTGATAGTATTGATGTTGATCGTGTACTGAACGAACTTCTAGGCAACTATTACTTTACGCCACACGAAACATCTGTTGTTGAGTTAGCGTGTATTGGCAACCTAGCGCTCATGGCAAAGAAATTTTCTTTTGCAAAGTCATTACTCGATCTTTTCTTGAAATTTCATGGCACAAGTTACCAATATCATCGTTTGATGGGTAATTATTTTTTCCTGCAATCTGAATTTGCTTCAGCCGCACATCACTTCACGGAGTCACTGTCAATTAACCCTGAATGCGAAAGCTCAAAAACTTTTTTGCAGCACTGTGAAGCGCTCGTAGAACCCGCAGTAATATAACCTTAATAATTCAAGTGAAAACTTGACAATAGTATCATGTTACGATTGAATATAGATATACGCAAAAGGTCGTTTTTTGATGATTCGGGTACTATTCATCTTGTCAGCGCTTGTATTGTCCGGTTGCTCATCTGACTCAGGGCCGTCGTCTAGCGAAACTAAAAATACGAGTGAGCTCTACAGCGCACTGACTAAAGCAGCAAAATCGAGTAGATTTGATGAGGTTGATAGCAACGATAAGCTTGCTGAAGCAGCAGCATCAGTGAGTCAATCATTGGCGGAGTTGGCGCAAATACAGCGCTCTGTGCATGAGGTTAATCAGTTTAAGTCTGATCCAAACCTGGTGCGCATTAAAGCAGGAAAGATTAGTATTGATTGGACAGGCCCTGTCGAGACCCTCCTCGGTAAGATTGCGACAACATCTAAGCTTCACTACCGAACAATCGGAACTAAGCCGCCATTGCCTATCATCGTCTCTGTGACAGCCAATGATGTCTATATATCAGATCTAGTTCGTGATGTTGCATACAAAGTTCAGACGCAAGCTGCGATATCGCTGACCAAGGACAATGTCTTGGAGTTACGTTACTATAAGTCATGATGAGACACTGTATGAAAATCAAATTGATTCTAATTTTACCGGTGCTGATGCTACTCGGTGGATGCAGTTCGAGTTCGTCTAGCGTTGATCCAATAGTCCGTAGTGAAAATAGAAAAACCATGGTCAAAAGCACTGCGGTTGCCTACGCAACCAAATATGCTTTGTATTGGGAGAGCGCCTACGTCAATAACCACCTCGAAGCTGTCAGCCGTAACCTAGATAATACTTTCAATTTTAGACAACTACTGCTCAAAAATGAAGTCATCCCGCCGATTTTAAGAGAGAGTACAGGTAATGTGACTATGACAAATGCGACAAATATTCGCGTGTCTGATCGTATCATTGAGATTATACAACCTGCGAGATTCTCGTCAGCGATTCCGAATTGGCGCAATTATCTCAGTATGCAGTTTAAGAAACCGGATCTCCCAAATAGCAAAATGTTACCAGAGAATAATGATGAACGTGTTGCTTGGGATGAGGGGTTGATTGAAGGTTGGAAAGTCGGCAGATGGCAAGCTAGAAGTATTTTTGCTGCCAATATTGGCATCATGCAGCGTGATATTGCTGGAATGATTCTCTATCATAAGCTGTTGTCCCAAGGCATGATTTCTCCAACCTACTCATCGACTGCCAACTATGGTATCACTGGCAATGGTCAGTCAATGCGCCTGAATGACCGGATTGTGAAGATCACTAAAGCGTCCGAACTTACACCTAATGAATCTACGAGCTGGAAACCTGCGCTGTTACCAACGCAATAATTCCAAATAATTTCTGCAAATACTCCCTTAATGAGTTATAATCTTCATCAATAGTGTTGTGAGTGCCATTTATGGATCCATATTTAATGCCAAATGAACCTCGGGATAGAATTACCCCGGCGGATCTTGATAATCTTCTCGCATTTTTAGTTAAAAACCAAGCGTCAGATATCACAATACAAACTGATGAAAAAATCTATGCAGAAATTTATGGCGTTCTTTATCAAACAACACGCAGAAAGATATCTAAAAATGAAGTTGCTTTTCTACTTAACAGTATTTATGGCCCCAACGGCACGACACAACTTGCCTCTGGTACTGATTTAGATACTTATTATGAATTTCGACCAAACCGTGTTGAACGGTACCGCTTTAGGGTCAATGCCACAGCCTGTCTTGTTGAAGGATTTACTGGCATTCAAATCACATTGAGAAGTATTCCAACAACACCCCCACTCCTTGCTGATATGGACTTGCCTCAGAATATTATCGATAATATTGCGCCTCCTGAAGGTGCTGTATACATCACGGGGGCCACAGGGTCAGGTAAAAGTACTCTATTGGCATCAGTGATTAGAAATTTTGCTGAGGACCCAAACTGTAACCGTAAGATTTTAACCTATGAATCCCCAATTGAGTTTGTCTATGATAGTATTCAAAAAACATCTTGTGTGGTCAGTCAAAGCGAAATTCCACGTCACTTACCCTCTTTTGAAGCAGGTATTCGAAACGCCTTGAGACGTAAGCCAAGGCTAATTCTCGTGGGCGAATGTCGAGATAAAATCACTATTGATGCTTTGCTTGAAGCGTCTTTGACTGGTCACCCATGCTATACAACCGTGCATGCTAACGGTGTGGCTGAAACGGTACGTCGTTTGGTCAATAGCTTCCCTGAAGAGGAACGAAATAGTAAGATCTTAGATCTCGTTGAAACTATGCGTCTAATTATATGGCAAAAGCTTGTTCCTACTGTTGATAAAAAGCGAACACCTCTGCGAGAGTATCTAGTTTTTGACCCGGCAATGCGAAATAAGTTGTCCCAGCTCAATCCTGATCAAGTTAGTATAGAAGTTCGCAAGATTGTCAAAGAAAGAGGTCAAACAATGCTTCATGATGCCCAAGCTAAACACAAAGCTGGTATCATTGGTGATGATGTCTTAGCTAATATTGAGCGCTACTCTAAGGGTCAGGACGCTGATTTGCACGCAAAAGATTGAATTTGGTACAACGTACGAGTCACGTAGATATTTATTCAACCATCAGTATCAGTTATTATTAATTTGAAACTGTGTCCGTGCACCGTTTTTTTAATCAAGCTGTGCTTTTCCTTTTCCAGTTGGCATGATTTTTCGCCATAAGATTTGCGCTGTCATTAGATTAACTTTTTTTATTTACGATTTAGGATATTATTAGCCCATGCTTTTGTCTCTGCCGCGAAGGATGGCTTGACAGCATGGAAACCAAATAATGTTGTCCCGCGAATCTTATATGATCCTCCAATAGTATGCTCTTTCATCATATTGCGAAATGCTTGTCTCTCTTGCGCACTGGCTTTACCAGTTCGAGTATAATACTTTTCCATCGTTCCTTTTTCTAGACCAAAGCGGGTATTTCCTAAATACTTCTCTCTGATAGTTCCGACTGTTACTCCAGTCAAGTGGAGTAATTTTGCCGGTGTATAGCCAATGTCATAGACTGACTTGCCCATTTTGTAGATGCTGCCGCTGAGTTTTGACGCATCAGCTTTCCAATTTCCGGCCTCGTCTTTGCTGAACCCGCGCTGTTCCTTCGACGCTAATCCTGGTATACGGCTTATCTGTTCTCCGAAGCCTTTGGCTATAGCGCCAATTTCAGGCGTTTTCCCGGAAACACTGCCTAAGCCTTGGCCGACTGAGCCGGCATCAGATGACACTTGTGATTTAGCAGCTGCAAGAATATCAGCACCACTACTGCTGAATCGACTGTCTCTAGCCGATCCTGAGCTTACCCACATCAGTACTTGGTTACTAAAGCCAATCATATTGACGCAGCAAAAAGAAACCAGTTGCCAAGAGACGTAGGCATAGATCATCACTAAACTTAAAATAATGGCGATATTTACTTCCCAGTTATTAAAAAGATTCATTGCGCCTCCTAATGGTGAATTGCTACCCCCTGCTAGGTAGGCGTACTGGGTGGCGTAAGCAACGTTGAAAGCATAGAAGGATAAATTGATCGCAGCGATTGAGAGAAATACGCCAAGAACAATCAAAACGGGTCTTAAAAAAGTCTGTAGAAGAATCCCAAACCCCATTTCTGCTTTGCCAAGAAAATCACTGCCTTCTGGGTGGCACAAGCCAACTGCCACCATAGGGCCAGCAATTAAGGCTTCAACTACCGATGCTAACCAGCCAAATATGCCGACAATGAATATAATGGTTGGGTATAATGGTAGTAAAATGGTCAAAACTGCACCAAAAGGTATAAATAGGACCATAAATGTCGTACCAAGACTGTTGTAAAAACCAATACGGTCTTGGTCAAGTTGCACGAAAAAATCAACTACCATCTTCGCCGTTTCGATATAGGTAATAATTACATTTTTACAAAAACGTGGACACCATGGGGGCAAATCTGGTTTTGATTGCATTAATGCCCATGCCTTCCCAACATCTGCCAATGTATTCCAGGCAAAGCTTGTAGCTGCTAGTTCAATATACAATGCAATTACCTCCATATTGTTCTGGAATAAATAATATGAAGCGGCAGTGAGCACTGTATAGCCAATCTCTATGTAGTCTGCCAAGGGATCATAGATGACGATATCGGATTGTTGATTATCTGACCCAACATTGTACATCATTGCAGTTGTACCTAGTAGTCCACGGCCAACGCCGTCATCATTCATGAAGCATCCAGCATTGTTCATGGCATTATAACAATTATCAACTGCAGAACCGCTACAATTACTTTGATAGGTTGATTTGCAGGTTGATGATACGCTGGGGTGACTATTTTTACCTTCACTTGCATACCAGGATAGTGTCATCACGGTACCCTTATCGTAGTAGTGAAACCCAATCAAGCGCTGCATGATCATCACCAGTGACGTGGTGAAATTACTCGCAGAAATCGCAAGATTTTTCCAAAGAATCTTTCCTTGGAAGTTTACAAAGTCTACTGATTTGCTTCCAAAAAATGGCGCTAGGATACTTTGTGTCATCAAGTTTAGACTGGCTGTATTCATGGTTGCCGTAAGATCAGGCGCATTACTGCTCGATGGCATCGAGGCTGGCGGAGCAATCAGCTTTGCGTATAAGTTGTCCAGACTGGACTGTTCTTGAAGACTCCATGCTAAAAACCGATAGTCTTGCACGAGCACCAGTAAATCCCCTATATAGTTCTGATTAAACTGTGTATTACCTGTATTAATCACCCAGTTTGTTGGGTCTGTCGCGCCACTACCATTGCCAAATGAAAACATTTGTAGTTGCTGAGATGTCATTTGCTTAGTCACATCGATTCCGTTTTCTGAGATCGCTGCAGCCACATCGCTGATGAACTGCTTGCTGTACTGACTCAAACAGTCTCCACTGCATCCATCTACCCAATCAATCTGATTATTCGATGTATAGGGTGATATATCATTGACAAACTCTTGCAAATTATACGTCCTGTCGGTGGTTGATGGATCATAAGTACAGATTCGCCCAAATGGTCTATAAAGTTGTCTGCCCCCAACATCGGTATACATGACGAGTCCTGAATACATGATATTTGTCCCTTGTAAGCAGGTGTAGTAATCTTGCTCTGATTGAGTCTTGAAGCCGTTAAGATTGAATCGATTAACATTTTCAAAGATTTTCCCTGACGATTGATAAAGCGTCTGCAGCATTTGATAAGCTGGTGATGCGATAAAATCATTAGGGGTTTGTCCAGATGGTACCTTCCACGTCACCGTTCCGCACTGGGGATTGTCAGGTGGTGTACTAGCGCTATAGTTACCAAACTTGATGATGGCTTCTGTTTGGCTAGAGGTGGTATCGATTGAGATCACATCATTAAAGCTCACTGTTTGAGCATTCGGAAATACGTTAATCAAAGCATCATTGGCCACAGAGGTATTGTAATTTTCATAGTTCGAAACTCTATCTTGAATCACTGTGTAGTAAGCACAACTCATGCGACTCATGACACTAGCGTACTTGGCACCATCAGGTGATGCGCTGGTATTGATGAGATTCTGGACGTTGTTGGTCGTGAAATCAATCTCGCTACTTTGACTGGCGTCGCTACTTTTCAGGCCTGCAAAACTAAATACCGCACCATAATTCAAATATGCATCGAGACCAACCCGAAATGTTGAGTCAGCAAAACCAACGCCTAGCAGCACGACGTACATCATAAAATTCTGCATAGCAGAGTAACCGATACCAGGCATGGGAATAATACTAAACATAGCGACAGCTATCCTGCTTGCGGTTGAGAAAGTAAAGTTCTTTTGTAATATATCACCTTCAAAACCACCAACTAATACGCCTTTTCCAATTAGCCCGTAGGCAACCATGAGGGAAACAACAGTAAATATACCGATATTCATTAATCGTAAAAGATTACTGATGACTTCAGGGCCAATATTATTCGTTTCAGCGCATTTTGGTGAACCGTTAGCAAAAAATAAGCCTGGCATTTGCCCAAATATCTTTTGCAAAATACAGTAGCTATAATCACATGCGGACAGCGTAAATAGATCTGAAGTATTAATAGGCACCTCAGAATCCCAGCTGTAAGCACTCGATGCGCTACCATGGGCTGCTGAATATTGATTGAGGGATGTGAGAAAAGCACTATACATAAAGCCTGAGTAGAGCCAACCATTATTTTTTGCTGTCACGAAAATATTGGCTTGTGCTGAATTAGGGCCAGTGCAGGTCTCGCCACTGGATAGCACGTCGGTTGGAAGAACAAACTGATTATAAGTTGATACGCTTTCTTGCGCATAAATCTCAAGTTTTAGCGTGCTTGCCAGCAGGCCTATATAGAGCATGACCCTAATGATTTGCCAGCGCATTTTGTATCGTGTATCGATTTTTTCAATACTCATTAACTACCAACCTACTTTTTCTTCTTTGTTTGACCGCCTTCTCGACCAGGACCCGATGAGAAAATATTGTTCCCGCTCATCTCACCAGCATTCCTGTCTTTTTGATAACTCTGTTTACCCTGTTGATAACTTGAACCAGCATCAAGTCCACCGCCTGCTTTACTTACTTCGCCTTGTTTACCAGCAATACTTGTGCTGGCGCTGGTCAGCGAGCCTGTAATATTATTGGTTTCACCTGATACTTGTTGTAGGATCTCTTCTTCTTTACCATTACCGGCCATGTTAATACCAATCCACTGATTAATGGCATCAGGTAGTTTGTAGATAAGGCTATATGCATTTAAAATCATGTAATAAAACACCATGGTAAACATGATAAGCGCAAGCATGGTCATAACTGCTTGGACTGTCACATCATTTGTATCCAAAACTTTAGTTGCTCCTACCGTTCCGCCAAGAATAAGCGATGTATAGCCCTGCGCCCAAGAGCCAATTTGCATGTCAAGCAATGGAATAATAATTTGATAGAACATAAATGTAGAAATACTTGCTAACACATTACCAATCACGAAGCCCATCAGTGTAGTAAGAGGGCGCATGAATAATACAGCCAGTAACATAATTGCTTTTTCAGCCTT
>DCKN01000107.1 GCA_002320385.1 Proteobacteria bacterium UBA1673 | reverse complement strand
ACATGGCCAAAGTAACCTGATACAAATCCCAGAGGAGCAAGGCGCCCTAGTCGCACTCAACAGCCACACCAGTGAGATTGAGGCATTAACAGGGGGTTATCTATTTAGTCAAAGTCACTTTAATCGCGCTACCCAGGCGTATCGTCAACCAGGATCAGCTGTCAAGCCGCTACTGTATGCCGCAGCACTTGAACAAGGTTTTACGATGTCAACCATCATCAATGATGGACCAATAGTCATTGAAGATGCGCAGGGTGAAAATGCTACGTGGCGCCCTAAAAATGTTGATCATCAATTCAAGGGCCCTATCAGGCTTCGGCAAGCGCTTATTCAATCGAGAAATCTTGTCTCAGTACGATTAGCAAACGCGCTGGGTATTGAGACTGTGATTGAGTATTTTAAAAACTTTGGGTTAGATCCGGAAAAACAGCCCAATGGCCTATCCATCTCCCTTGGTGCAGGACTAGTAACGCCATTACAACTTGCGCATGCATTCACAGCTTTTCCAAATCAAGGTCGTCTCGAACCAGTCAAGTGGATTTCAAGAGTTGAGGACGCACGCGGTAATCCACTTCTTGATGAAGCTGGAATAAGAGCTGCTGAGAGCACGGTATTGCCTCAAGAAACACAACCAGGAGCACAAGTACTTTCACCTCAGACGGCCTACATTTTATCAACCGGCCTTCGAGATGTTGTTCGCTACGGCACAGGACGGGGTGCCAATCGATTAAATAGAACCGACATTCACGGTAAAACTGGAACAAGCAATGATCTTGTCGATGCATGGTTTGCTGGGTATAATCCAGATCTTGTTGTGGCAGTTTGGGCTGGATACGACGATACTAATAGTAAGAAGTCTGTAGGAATGGGATCAAAAGTTGCTTTACCCATTTGGGTTGACTTTATGCATGCGGTCCTACGAGACGATCAGAAAACGATTGAAGAGCCGGATGATATTATTCGGCTTCGTATCAATCGAAAAACTGGACTGCCAGCTACCGGAGACCTTTCAGATAGTATGTTTGAAGTATTCACCACAAAAAATTATCCAAAACCAATAACACAAACAAAACAAGACAGCATTAATGAAGAGCAACACACGCTACGAGACGAGATTTTTTAGGGTAAAGCAGTGAGATTTTACGAGCCTGATATTAAGTCATCGAACCTATCAAAAATCTATCACCTTTCTAAAGAAAATGCGCATCACTTTTCTCGGGTTCTTCGTGGTAGAGTCGGACAAGTCATTCACTTATTTAATGGGCGCCAGGGGTGTTTTTCAGCCGAAGTGATAAAAATAACCAGAGAAGAGACGAGTGTTTTGATTCAGGAGTATTCACCCGAGAACCATACCCCTCGCGTTTCACTTAATTTAGTCTTTGGAATCACAGATAAACAAAAAATGTCTCTTATCGTTGAAAAAGCAGTTGAGCTTGGCGTATCAGAAATATTTCCCGTGATCACAGAAAGAACGCAAACACAATATGAAAAGCATTTCGACGATCTAACCATGCAACGATATCTCAAGATCATGATATCTGCAGCCGCTCAGTCTGGTATCAATCAGTTGGCAAAAATCTATTCTCCCACCACCCTAGAGGGGCTGCCCTGGCAAGATTGGCAAGAAGATCAGCAAAAGTGTTATGTTTGTCACCCTCATGGAGCAGACTATGAATTTAATACAAGTGACCGCAAAAGAGTCATATTTATCGGCCCGGAAGGAGGCTGGAGTGCAGAAGAGTTACGCTGGCTTGATGTAAAAGCCTGCAAAAAAATTCAATTAGCCAGATCAGTACTACGTATGGAAACGGCAGTGATTGCCGCACTTGCGAGAGCACAATGATGAACTTGACAATACTCGGCAATATTATTACAGTGGATAGAAATAAAATAAGGAGTATCGATGACTAGAGGTCGATTTATTCTAACGCCGGGCGTTGAGTGTGATGAAGACAACACAACCAAGCACTACTCAGTTTTCGCAACTCAAAACACAAACAGTCCAGACGAAGCCAAAGAAACGAAAGAAATATTCAGTGATCCTCAGGTATGTGGTGCACTATTTTTGCAACATCATATGATGAGTTACTGTACCCATGCGCGAAAACATATAGCGCTACCCCGAGAAGATATTATTAGAAATATTCAGTCGGTACAGGCTGTTAATGCATTTAGGGTAAACAACGGCCACACGCCAATATTTTGTGCTTTTGACGCTGAGCCTGCCCCAGTACAGGCTAGAAGGTATGTCCATAATCCGCCAGAGTGGCCTATCGATCCGTTTGAACAAGCTGAATATTTATATCAACAAGTTCAGTCTGGGGCATTTTCAAAATTTATCGAGGACGTTATCGGTCAAAAAGGATATTATCCCATGTTGCCTAGTAATCAAACACTTGGGCTGATCGCAGAAAAAGATGTCCATAAAGCACTGATCATTGCACAAGCAGTTGGTTCGATTACCGGAAGAGTTATGGGGGCACTAGGGATCAATATGCTATTTGCGCCGGTATGTGATTTAGGTGCCCAGGCATTCCCTGAACGCTGCTATTCCAAAGACAAACAAATTACGATAGGGCTTGCAACAGCCTGGTGTAAAGGTGCATTAGACCAAGAAGGGATCGATAAGATTTGCCTCAAGCATGCGCCAGGTCACGGAGTAGAAATCAATCGTGGTAGCACTAATAACCAAGATACGCATAATACAGAGTGTTACACACATGAGCCAGTAGAGAGTATTGGCAAACATCTTTCGGTATTCAGAGAGATCATCGACCAAATAACCGAGAGTGGCTATGACCCCAAAGCCATCACGGTCATGACAAATCATATCATTTATACGGCTATTGATGCCCTCGATCCAGTATCCTCATCTTCACAAGTGATACAGTATTTAAAAGAAAACTTGCCCGATGGTATTGATCTGATCGCCGATTGCATCAATATGGCCAGTTTCTCCAAAGATAGAAATCTATTCGTTGAGCGTCTCAAACAATGTCGAGATCTACATAGCGGAGGCGTGATCGCCACAACCCACTATGTCAAACAAATGGGCCGTAGAGAGTTACTAAGCCTTGATAAGGATCACGCAACTACTCACCAAGAGCTTTTTTGCAGTAATGGGATAGAATACGGGAAATCGTGACCGCCACAATACATGGCGCAGTGAAAGAAACATCGCATATCTCACTAATAAAGATGACTGTTGCAATCGGCAAGTCCATAACGCAAATGAGTGCTGAAGCAATTCCTGTGACCATAAATAGCGTGCTCAGCCCATCAATCATCGGCAAATAGTGCATTGTTTTTAAGAAAAAGTAGAGTGCGCTAGACGAGGCAACGCCAACATAAACCGCAGGAATTAACAGTCCGGCGCTTCCGCCCGCTGAAATAGTCAAACCTGTGAGAAAAATTTTAATAACCACAATACCGAAAAGAACTCTCCAATCTAAGAGTATGCCCAAAGTTGACGATTCCCCCGTAAAAAGATCAACAATCGTTTCCTCGCCGACGCCAAGCAGGTGTCTCGGCTCAATTCCAGCATAGTGGTAAGCAAAAATCGCTGTGAGAGCACATATGAGTGCACCCATAGGTGCTCGAAACCAATTAGGGATTGGAGTGTAACACCAATCAATTAATTTAAAAATACCACGCAAGCCCAGACCGCTCACTATGCTAACAAATATAGAGGTAATGATAACAATAATATATTCATGCATGTGATAAGATATAGGATGTGGGGCTAGGGCAAAAAGCGCTTTACCCTCTAGTAAGTGATTGCTTAAAATGAAAGCGACGAGCGATGACGCGAGTGAACAAAGAAGTAATCGGTAAACAAATTTGCATCCAAAAACCAACTCAAGAGCAAAGACAGAACCAGTCATAGGCGCATGCAGAAGGGTTGTGATCGCCGCAGAAATGCCACACATCTCTAACAGACGAAGAAATAATAGGTTATTGACTGAAAATAACTTCGCAACGAAAACACCAATACGCTGACCAATAGGTATCGCAGGGCCTTCTACACCGCCACTACCGCCAAAGGCGAGGGTCATAATCGTAACAAAAACCCGCTTTAATGCAGAAGTAATCGAGCCGTTTTGATAAGTTTGCTTAATAATATTTTGTGGCGAAGTTTTAGCACTATAAGTTTTATGGAAATGCTGCAGAGCTTGGGAAGAGCCATCGCCAAAAGCATCTGAAAACCAAGGTCTTTGGTACAGAAGCGCTCGAATAAAAGCGACACTCGTTATTGTCAAAATGAAGTAAAGATGATTCATAGAAAATAATGAGGATTCGGTGATTACCTCAAAAAGGAAGTGATTCGTATGCAAAATTGCAGAAACCATGAACGAAGACAAGCCCCAGGTAACAACAGTGACGATCAAGATAGATGACATCACGATAAGTGGTGGAACGTCAAGATCAGAGAGATCTGAGCGATCGAGAACAGAAAGTTTTTCGGAGAGTTTTAACTTAGCCATATTAGAAAGTCCTAAATTTTGCTCAAATCAAGAAGCCCTGCTATTTTAACACAATTTTAATATTAAGAAAATAAAGCAACCACACCAATAGCCAGAATAAATATCAGTCCCCGAAATGATCAGATTAATCATAATATTCACAATAACTTGACGATCCACAGCTTGATATGGTCTAACATCTGTCCTACTATCTATGTAAAACAAATCATTTAACAAGGTTGAGTCAGTTTTTTATCATCCCGAAAGTTAGGCGTAAACATCCTCAGGGACTGAACATATTTGTTCAATCTTGGGGTTATGTCGGTGTGCGTCTAGCTATATTCGTTCTTTGGCTACTTGCAATTGCCATGTCCATAGCCCAAAAGATTCAAATTTTACATTTTTGCAAAGTAACACTCATGCTGCTTGGGTGGATTTACATACCGATACTCTTGGTAAAAATTGCGATGTGGTTGTTTGCAAAAATCAAAAGTTATTTTAGCTTCGCTCTCTGCTACAACCTTACACAAAATATACAGCAACAGATTCGCTCACTACAACTGAATAATTTAAACGAGCATGAGAAAACACAGCTATGCGAGTTCTTACAACGTTTCGAAACAATCAAAGCCATACAAAGAAGTCTTCATGAAGGATATCAGGGAATCGTTTTTTTGAAAAAAAATCACGAGAAGCCTCGATCAAGCAAACAAACCCAAAGAATTGAAAAAACGAAAGTAACTGCATGGAATGTTCCAAGCCATCATCGTCACTCAAGCTTTTCATGTGCCGTTGATAGACGATTGCCACGTAAGGTTATCATAGCATTTAAAGATCTTGATAGAAAAACGTCTCCAGATACAACCGTAAAAAGACTGGCTTTTAGCAGTGGCCTTGGATTGGCGATTGATCTACATGTCCTCAATAAATCAAAGCTGGCTGGGGGCGCGAAAGAGTGTTTTTATTGTTCAAATAAAACAGCGGTTGGTGCTTTCACTGTCTGTGAATACTCAGAAGCATTATCATCTCAGAGGTTAGGTCTAATGGCGTGTGCGGTACTAAGAAAGCGGGGAATAAATGAAGAGAAAGAAGGTATTCTACATAGCTATAGAATTGAGAAAAGCTCCGGAGAGTCCTTAGGGCGCTTTATTACCAGAAGGCTAGCAAGAAAAGTAAAGCATAAAAGCGAACAAACACTCGATATCGTCAACATGTTATCTCAAGTTCAGAGCCAACTCAGTCATTTACATAAAAACGGACTTGCTCACATGGATTTAAAGGTTGAAAATATTACGGTATGCTATGATCATAATAATAACTTAAAATTTACTGTGATCGACTACCCGAGCAAGTCTGCGTTAAATGGCGTAGAAAAAGAGCATTCCACACCGTGGTTTGGAGAGATGTCGAATATTCACGGACTCCTATCTCAGGTCATAACGCATAATAGGTATCAGTTTTGGATGGATTGTGAAGCACCTTGCGTCAACATTGATAGTGGTATTAGCTATGATCACCGTAAGAAATTCGAGGCATTGTTAGCTAAGTTTGAAGAGAGAAAGCCAAGGTTGGTATCCGAGGGAATATCACAGGAGCCGATATTTTTCTCTGGAACAAGTTCGAGAAATAATGAATGTTATATTACGATTGCGCCAAATACCATTTTCCATGATACATGGGCAGTACTTTATGTTGCATTCATTGCGAGTGAGTGTATCGATGATAGTCGGACTCAACAAACAGAAGTTTTTCTATTAATGCAAGAAATGTACGCAGACTACGTCCAGTGGTGGAAACTAAACGGGGGCGTTTCGGTTTCAAAAAAGGACAGTTGTATCAGATACATGAATCAAAACTGGGCGCTAGATCTCATTATTAATAAACTCAAATCACGAATCAATACAAATCAATCAACGTCATCTACAGCCGATCAAAGCTATGGGAGCATTCACAATGTTTAGTCAAATTAAAATAGTTCTTAAGCGATGTCAGATGGGATGCCAGCAGGCGTACTCTGCAGTGCTGCTGTGGCTTTTACTAGGCACTTTTTTGATCAGCGGTAACCCACACGTGATGATCATTTTCATCATGACATTTGCTAATGCAGCGCAATCTATTCAGCCATCGAGAGATTGGATTAGTGATCTATTCATGGGTGTTAGTATAGGCATAGCATTATATATTTTATTTAGACAGGTAACAGTTATACCAACGATACCAATAACAGAACAATTAAAGACGTGGTATCACTATCCAAGAGATATCCTGGCCTTGGATAGTACCTTGTACTTTATTGCGCTGTCATTTTATCCATTGGTCAGTCAGATAAAGCCACGACAGAAAGCGAAGCTCGCGCAGGCTAGCTTAATACTGGTAACATGTCTTTATGCAGTTTTTGCTGCGGGACTCTTGGTAGCAGGAACGTTATTGACCCAATCGATTCAATTTAAATTTGCTTATCCCCCTATGATCACAGTCTGGTTGGTCAACACTCTGATGACTAGTCTCAGTGAAGAAGTTTTTTACAGAGGTATTATCCAGAATATGCTCAATAGATTCATGCCCAAGAAAGAGATCCTTGTCATCATTCTAACCGCATTGATTTATGGGTTATCCAATTTTCGGCTTGGCTTTGAGATCATGGTACTCACTTCTCTATGCGGCGTTTTTTATAGTTTTTTGTATCGTGCCACAAAAGAGTTAAGATATCCGGTGATACTACATGCTTTTTTGAATACAATTTATTTTATTTTCTTTGACGTTCCCGTGTTGTCATAAAGGTAGCAAAGTGTTCATAGCGCCAAGCGTAGATCCGCAAAGCAACCAGTTGCTGCAATAACAGATTCCAGTCCAGGGAGGATTACGGCTTGTTCAGCCAGTAGTTGAGGCAAGTCAATATGATACTAACAACTGTACAAGTGACCCAAGGAAAATAGATTTTCATGCCGGTCTTTGAGGATGCAAAAAAAATATCCCCAGGCAGGTTGCCAAAGCCCATCGCAGACAAAAATGGCAGGACCTGACTCAACAAAACCATGAGTATACCAACGACCAGAATGATATTTGACCAGTATTCCATGAGATAGTCTGCAGCGAATCAACTATCCATATAGCCAAGTTTTTTGAACAGATACATCATCGTCACGGAGAACACACTGACAACAAAGCTGCAGGCTATCACCACGAGCATGACTTTAAAGCATATGATAAAGAGGTTGGTGAAGCTTATTTCTAAAAGCTCTTTTAGCATATCGCGTCCCTATTTGACCTAAATAATTGTAAGGTAGAACAATGACTGAAGTCAAGCATCGTACAATGATAAAGTTATGATGCTTGGTAGCAATTCTGGGGCTGAGTGACAACGAGAAACTTATGATCCGATATGTCACAAAGCCCTAGCCATAGCTTAATCTTCACTAAGGGTTGTCACGCAAACAGTGAGCATTTGTACTTAAATCGTACTTTAAAGACCTTGCGAGCCTTTGTTAAATCCAAGAATTTGTAGATCAGGAAGTTGTTTTTGAAAGGCAATCACCTTGACCAATTCTCCCATCTCAGATGGGGAAGTTAGGGTATGTGCACTTTTACGTAATGAAAGATAATCAAGCTTATTTAATCGATGCTCGTCTTGACGAAGTTGATCAAAGAGGTGGCTGGCTAGCAAAAAACGCTCTTGGTTGGAGTAACCACAAAATTGAAAACCAGCTTGATGTGCTGACTCAGCCACACAATTAAAGTCAACATGGACAGAAATATCCTGTTGACCAGGGCGCAAAAGACTATTTTCAGTGCGTTGATGCGCATAAAAGCTAGTTAGCGTACCTAGTTTTCGATCCGGGTGATAGTATTGCCGCCTGGGGTAACCGTAATCAAAAAACAAACAGACACCAGAAGACATCGATGTGCCGAGTGCCTTTAAGAAGCGTGGAATCTCACTTGAAAGTTCATAACGATAATTACGATATTTAGGAATATTTCGGCTAGAAAACAATGTCAATAAGTCATCAGAGGCAGGGTAATGTTTAAAGGCTAATCCAGACTTGGTTTGTGTGACCCAAAGCTCTGAAAAATCACCTTGCGCATCAGAGAATAATAAATGTACCGGAAGAGCATCAAGGACTTCATTAGCAATGACAATACCACAAAATGATCTGGGTAGTGCGGCATGCCATGAGAATTTTTCTTGGCTCGAAGCAAGGCGCATGACTATATTTTGATGTTGATAAGTCCGCATTTGTTCAGACTGTTCAATTAATAGATATGCCTTAGGCTGGATATTTTTTTCTTCAAGTGAACGCATGAGATCAACGGCACAATCACCACGGCCAGGCCCAATCTCTGCGATAGACCAATGTGGATATTGTTCGAGCAATGGCGCAAGATTGTTTGCAATACAACGTGCAAATAATGGGCTTATTGAGGGTGCAGTCACATAATCACCTTCGGCACCTTGGCGAATAATATTTTGTCGATAATAGCCTTGCTCGGGATGGTACAATGCTTGTTGCATAAACTCACTGAAAGGTACAGCGTTTTTTTTGCCAAACACAAATGCGTGTGTTGACATTATTTCTTAATGCCGTAACCAATACGGAGTAAATAGAACGATAAGCAAAAGAGCCCCACGGTAATCAAAGTTACAACAATTAAACTCTCTGTGATTTCATGTAAACTGATACCAATAAGGCTATATCTGAAAGTATCAACGATATAAACGATAGGGTTGTACCAACTGATCGAGCGCCAAGGCTCAGGTAAGCGGCTGATGTCATAAAAAATCCCACCAAAAAAAGAAAGCGGAGTAAGAATAAATGTGGGGATTGTAGGAATTTCATCAAAGCGAGTTGCGTATAGCCCATTGATAAAGCCCATCAGAGAAAAAAGCGCACAGGTGATCAGGACAGTATATGTGAACAACAGCCAGTGTTGCACTGCGATGCCTGATTGCCAAAATACCAAGAGAGACGCTAAAGCACCAGCCATAAACACACGAACAGCTGCACCAATAAAATAACCAATCAAAATCGTAAGCTCATGAATTGGTGAGGTGATCAGTGATTCAATTGATTTATTATACTTGTCAATGACAATAGTAGATGAGTTATTACTGAAGCTCTCATTAATCACAATATTCATAATGAGTCCTGGGACAATAAACTGGACATAATCCACACCTAAGATTTGTCCAATTTTTCCTCCAAGAATTTGACCAAAAACAACTGTGAAAAGATAAATAGTAATGATTGGTGGCACGACAGTCATCTTCCAGACTCTTAAGATTCGACTACTTTCTCTATGGGCAATCGTCATGCAGGCTATAAATTGTAGCCGCAGAAAATGTGGTGGTTGAGCAATCGAAGGGGTATCCGTATGATTAGAAGTCATAATATAGCCTCTGTTAGTAGTTGTTCTAATTGGTGGCTAGAAGGAGCAATATGGTCAATTTTTAGGCCTGCTAGATGCAGCTTGTAGATCAGTTGTCCAAGATCCTGTGATCGTGTGATACAGAAGTCAACAGTTTTCTCCCCCTTGAGCTTAGCGCCGTAAGCAGAGAATGACTCAAGCGCACGCTTTTGAGGCGCAGATGAAAATTTAATGGTATAAAATTTCTCCTCCATTTCCTCAATAGCATCCTCAAGCGTTCTATCCATGACCAGCTTACCATGGTGCAAGATCAGCACGTTTGTGCAAAGCAGCTGAGCTTCTTCTAAGTTATGTGTAGTCAGAAGGGTCGTCATCCCATTTTGATGCTCAGTACGCAAAATGTCCCAAATCGTACGTCTGATTTCGATGTCTAAATTAGCTGTCGGTTCATCAAGAACCAAAATTTCGGGTTTCTGGATCAGGGCTCTGATCAACATCAGCATGCGTTTCATGCCACCCGACAAAGAACCAGCAGGAAGATGTATTTTTTTGTCAAGACGGGCCTTTTTAAGCAGAGGGAGCGCTCGTTGAATGACCGTATGTTTTGGGATGCCAAAAAAACCGCCATGGTAGATAAGTGTATCCATTATCGGCGTAAAAAAATTAAGATTTACTTCCTGGGGGACAACGCCCAATTTAATCTTAGCACGAATAGGATCTTTAGTAATATCCGAGCCAAAAACCTCAATAGACCCTGCGCTCACATGGTTGGTGCCGGTCAGCATGCCAATAAGCGAAGTTTTTCCAGCGCCATTAAGGCCCATAAGGACAGAGAAGTCTCCCCGCTTAATTTGAAAGCTAACATTACGAACAGCTTCAAATCCGTCTGCATACTTTTTGGTAACATGACGAATACTAACGGGAATATTGCTCAAATCGTTTTGCGTCATACGTGAATTTGTTCTAACATGCTCACGTGGATTATAATACAAGCGAGACTGGAGTTAAAGTATGCAAATCTATTTAGTTGGCGGCGCTGTTCGAGATGAGCTACTCGATATGCCCATTAAAGAGCGAGATTGGGTCGTCGTTGGCAGCACGCCACAAGAAATGTTACGGCGAGGCTTCAAACAAGTTGGTAAAGATTTTCCAGTATTTTTACACCCCAAAACCAAAGAAGAATACGCCTTGGCAAGGACAGAGCGAAAAACAGGGCACGGTTATGATGGATTTACAGTACACGCAGATGCAAGCGTCAGCCTTCAGGAGGATCTTGAGCGACGTGACCTAACAATTAACGCGATTGCAAAAAATGAAGCTGGTGAGCTGATCGATTTTTTTGGTGGTAGAAAGGATCTAAATGAGAAAGTTTTAAGACACGTCTCAGACGCCTTCATTGAAGATCCACTGCGGTTAGTTCGCCTGTGCAGATTTCAAGCACGGTTTCCTACTTTTTCGATACACTCTAGCACGATTGATCTTTGTAAAAAGATTGTCGATAGCGGAGAAATTGATTATCTCACGCCTGAGCGAGTATGGCTTGAGTGGCAAAAAGTATTTTCAGCCTCGGGCCCTGAGCGGTTTATCGAGACGTTGGACAGTCTTGGTGCATGGCAAGTGCTCATGCCTGCGTTCACAGACACAAAACAAGATTCGCAGCGAGTGCTAATGGCAAGCAAATTTTATCACTCAGAATATCTATTTTGCGTATTGGGGTGGTATCTCGATTATGAAGATAGAAAAAAGCAACTTCAAAAGCTCAGAATTCCCAAGGATATTTTACAGATGTCGCTAATCACGCATAGTATATTCCTAAATTGGAAGCAAAACGCATTCAATTTCAGTGCAGAGGCTTTGCTTGTCAAGTTTCAACAATGGGATGTCTACAGACGGCAAGAGCGATTTATACAGGCATGTCAAATTGTCCAAAACGTTGTGCCTAAACATCACAGATTCCAAGAGATCGTTGCTGCGGCAAATACACTATCAGCAGTCAAGCCAGATTCCCAAACTAGAGCGTTAACCGGCCAAGAAATAGCAGAAAACTTATATAAAAAGCGCCTGATTGCCCTGTCTCAACATATGAAATCGTGGGTGAAGTAAAATTAATAATGAGTGCAAAGCGGCGTGTATAGCGTAATGCGTGCATCGTTTTAATTTTGTAGTAGCCAACCAAGTTTTTTTAATTGACAAATCAACCGTTTTTATCTAGTCTGACTTTGCTTAATGCGCTTGATTGAGTCTGGCTCAAGTAAGGCATTTGAAAGAGGGGACTATGCACCTTACAATCGAATTGTTCTTGGTGATTATCGTTGGATTCGTCATGGCCTGGGCTGTTGGTGCTAATGATGTAGCTAACGCAATGGCAGGCACGGTCGGGTCGAAAACGTTGACTGTTCGAGACGCTGTAATTGTCGCGGCATTATTTGAGGCCATGGGAGCAATGCTGGCAAGTGGTCAAGTCACGAATATGATTCGCTACGGCATTATTGACATTCAGGTTTTCACAGACCAACTTTCTGTTTTTGTCATCGGCATGTTATCAGCATTAATGTCTGCCGCAACATGGTTATTAATCGCAACATACAACGGATGGCCAGTATCAACAACACACAGTATCATTGGCGCTGTTTTAGGGTTTGGCCTAGTTGGGGTAGGCTATCAGCACATTCTTTGGGGTAGTTTACTCAATATTGCTATGAGCTGGGTTTTGACCCCGATCGTTGCCATAATGCTCGCTTATAACATTTTTACTATGGTGAGTTATATCATTCTGGCTTCCAATAATCCTTTAAGCCGAGCTGAGTGGCTGATCCCAGTTTGCATGGCATTACTGGTTTTAATATTCAGTGGGGTGACAATTTTTCAAGGCTTGACAACCATTGGGGTACAATTGGGACCAGGGCAGCAATATAGCGTTGTGGCGGTCGCAGTGATACTGACTTTCATGATTGGACGGCGCTGTGTTTGTAAAGATCTGAAAAAAGCAAAGTCATCCAGCCAAGAAGAGCAGCTACAAGTCGTTGAGGCAAAGTTTGGTATTTTATCAGTCATGACCGCTGCGAGTATGGCATACGCACACGGGTCAAACGATGTTGCCAATGCTATTGGGCCTGTTGCTGCGGTAGCACAGGTCGTATATGAGGGGGCTTTATCACAGGGCGCAACCATTCCCGCCTGGGTTATTGGGCTTGGCGCAAGTGGGATTGTGCTTGGTCTTGTGATGTACGGCTATAAGATAATGCAGACTGTGGGAACGGGAATTACCCAGCTAACCCCAAGTCGAGGATTCTGCGCACAGTTTTCTACATCAGTTATCATTGTGGTTGCGTCTGGATTAGGCTACCCTGTATCAACAACACAAACGATGGTAGGGGCAATTTTAGGGGTCGGGCTTGCAAGAGGAATGGCGGCGCTTAATATGAAAGTTATCAAGAATATATTTGTGTCATGGGTCATTACTTTACCTATTGGTGCAATATTTTCAGGGATTTATTTTTTATTATTGTGGAATATTCTTACGTGAGTAGAGTTTTTAGGATAGGCGCCTGTCGTTGGAAAAGGGAGATGTTTTGAGTCATTACATTATCGGTGACATTCACGGCTGTTTAGATGGGTTGAACGCGTTGCTCAATAAGATTGCACCTAGCTCAGCCGACAAATTATCTTTTGTCGGAGATCTCGTTGGAAAGGGGCCGGATGATTGGAATGTATTGGAGCTGATTCGGTCTATTCCCAATGCGCAGATTATCCTTGGTAATTGGGATCTATCTTTTCTCAAACAACATTATGCAGCGATGATAGAACAACGATTGAGCGAGGAGCAAATGCTCTGCTATGCGCTATTGCAACATGCCTCGCTCGCAAAATGGCATGTGCAAACAGATACCTTGCTAGTACATGCTGGCATTTGGCCTGGATGGTCACTACGAGAAATCTTATCATTGGCGTCAGAGGTTGAGGCAGTACTAAAGGACCATGATTTACTACAGGGTTACGTACAGAATTTTTCTGGAAATGAGGATCAATGGCGCGCAGAATTAACTGGGTGGAAGCGGGTTCGCTGCATTGTTAACATTTTTACACGTATGCGGACGCTGGATGATAAAATGCGTATGTGTTTTGATTATACAGGGCCAGTAAATAGTCAATTGAGTACTGATGGTACAAATAGGCGTACACCATGGTATCAATGGCAGGAGCATTGGCCGTGTAAGCAAATTATTTTTGGTCATTGGGCGATGCTGAAAGGAGAAACGGGGCGCCACGATATCATTAATATTGACGGGGGCTATGTCTACGGTGGTTCTTTAATCGCAATTAATTGCGAAACGCAAGAACGTATCGTCGTCAAAAGTCAAGGTTAGGTCCAGTAAGATAAGTTGATTCAAGTCAATGGCGAGGAAAAGTAAATGAAGCAGCATTCTCAAGCAAAAATGAAACTAGCACAAACGATAGTCGCTGAGCTTAAGGCAAAAATGATCGTTGGATTAGGGGCGGGCAGCACTGTTTTGTGCGTCGTAGAGGCACTCAAGAATTGTGCACACGCTGAAATGCAAGTGGTCGTGGCATCTCTCGAGACCCTAGAGGCATGTAAACATCATGGTATTGAGGCTGAGTTGATGAAGTCAGTGGCATACATCGATCTTTATATAGATGGCGCAGATGAAGTTGACCCAGGTTTTTTATGCATCAAAGGCAGAGGCGGTGCTATGACCGGTGAAAAGATTTGTGCCGAAATGGCAAAGTCATTCGTAGTGCTAATTGACGAGTCCAAAAAGGTCGGTTATCTGGGGCAAAAATGGCCGGTTGTGCCACTGGAAGTCGTTCCTTGGGCTCGATCCAGTGTGGGCCGCTCTATCGTTAAAATGGGGGCGGTCCCAGAGTTGCGTGAGAAAAAGTCAGATTTAGGGAATGATATCATCGACTGTCATGGATTCAACCTCTCCGAGCCTTTTGCTCTAGCAAGCGCTTTAAGTCAGTTAACAGGCGTTGTAAGTCACGGATTGTTTCTTGAGCCCCGGCCAAACAGGGTGCTCTGCAGTGATGGGCAAAATGTTTACGATCTAAGCAAAGTGTAACTCCACCAAACAAGCACATATATGGCATATTGAGGGCTTAATAACGAAGCATAAGTTGAGTTATGAGGCAGACTCATCGAGCGTGAGCTCGCTTAATGGGCGTCTTCGAGAGGGGCCGTCATCTCGATTAGGACACCAGTGGCTGACTTGCTTCTCGCCGTGTAGCCAAGAGAGAAAGATTACTCGGTTGGAATACTTAAAACGCCAATTAACCATTCCTTGCTCAATGCTTGAAACCGAACACCCTTTACTTGATAAGGTATTGATCTCTTCTTGAATATTAGCCAAAAGTAGCTTGAGGGAACTGAGCACGTCAATTGATTCATCATCAAGCGTGCTTTGTAACAAAAACAACTGCTTGTCATCATTGGGTACAAAATCGATCCCGCGTTTCTTGACCGTCTTAAACAAGGTCTGGACCTGTAGTTGCATCTGCTTAATACGAATAAAGGCAAGATCTAAGTCTGGGATCATCATATTAGCTTCATCCAAAGAATAGAATTGGTCTTTGGTTGAAGGTTTTGCAGTGATTTTTGTATCAATATTCATGGGCACATTATACTAATAATCATCATTTTTGTCAACGTAAAATAATGCGTCGCCCCTTGAAAAGTGATATAAATATTTTTTGAAAAACGACTTATAGTGCGCATCGAGTCATGATAAGAACTGAAAATGACAATGAAAGCGAAGGGTGACTGCACACGCACGGCATGCTACTTTTAGGCGAGAGCTAGCGCTTTAGAATAGCCAAAAAACCCAAAAATAGGCGCAGGCGTCATTGACAATTTTCGTTCGGGGCTATTATTATAAACCACGCATAATTGATAATCACACTAATGACAACACCGAGACTAACAGAATTAACCCAACGATATGATAAATACTCAGAACAAGCATCAGAACTCGCAAAGAATCCACGAAGGATAGCGGCTATTGACGATGAAAAACTCAACAAGCCCGACACAGATGGCATCACGCTCGCTTACAAGTTAAGTGTTACAGGTTATGGGGTTGAGATTTTCCAGAATCGTCATGATTTGGTCAGTAAGTTAACGCCTCAGGGATTGAATAGTCCAGTGACCCGAGACGGCATGGACCAAGGCTTCTCAGCACTGTATATGCTCACGCGTAAGGACGAATTCAGTATCGAGTTTCTTGCAAGGAATCCACAAGTGGTGTCAATGATTACTGTATCATCACTGAATTCGAGTGCTAGCACTGGCCCCGACGAGGGAAGATCGCCGTTATGGTGGCTACTAGCGCAAGCATGCGGAAGAAAACTTTTAGTGAATAATCCTAAGGTAATGAAAAAGATCTCGGCACAAGGTCTATGCAGTGTGTCCAAAGAGGACGGAAAGTCACCACTTTGGTTGTTATTCAACGCGATACATGAGTGTGAGTATGCGCGCACACTGATAAACCAACATGCAAAACACCTCCATGCCAACATCACAAAAAAAGGGCTCAATGCAGTCTGCAAAGAACCCGAGGGATCAACACCATTGCACGCACTACTAACCGGTGATAAAAAAGACTCGGCCCTGGCGTTTATCAACATAAAACGAGCGCAGTTTATCGGTATGATTGAAGTAGAAACATTAGATAAGCGAACTAAGAGTATCAATGAAAATCAGTCATTACTGGACTATCTAGCCAATGATGCTCAAATCGATGATGGCTTGATTCGAGACTTAATCACAGGCAAGCCCAAGATACAAGAATTACTGGTGAGTCAAGTTAGCCGATGTCCAGGGGCAATCCTAGAGTTGTCATCAAATCATGAGATAATGATGCAGCTATTTATGGGATTCGTTAGTGATGAGCAAAGGATATTGGCGCCACAAGCACTCGACCAAAAGCAAGTATTATTGTTAAAGCGTCCCGATTGGATCCAATACATTGATAATATATGCAAAAAATCAATAATAGATATCAAACCCACGGGGGAAGCATTTGGTACGCAGGCTAACCACAACGGAGATTCTTTACTCAACAAGTTAATGAGTCATCCTATTGGCGCGACCCTATTGCACTTTAATGAAGAAACTGTTCGTCAAATTGATAAAGAAACGCTCAATGAAATTATATGCAGCCACCCGGAAGCGTTGATGTCAAACAACGAAGGTATCCCATCCGGATTCCACCTAAATCAGATTTACGGGTCGACGCACGGTATTTCAGTATGCTATCTACTTTCTGCCACACGAGCCGGTAGACTCCTATTGCTGCGATACCCACATTTGGTTGATATGATCAATGAGCAAGCGCTTAACCATATGATTGACGTAGGGAAGCACAAAGGACGTTCTGCTGCGCTCAACCTTTTAGGTTGCCCCACTGGCCATGCTGTTTTACTCGCTAATCCGTCGTTGTTCGCAAAGATACCCAGTCAAGTACTTATGAAGCCATTAGCACACGCTGAAGACACGATGCCTTTCACTTCAGAGAGCGAAAGACCGGTCGACCAACTATTAGAATCTCCCTATGGGCG
>DCKN01000097.1 GCA_002320385.1 Proteobacteria bacterium UBA1673 | reverse complement strand
CCGACAATGCGGTCATGGAGAAAATACCGCATTGTCTTGGTTGAGGAATCTATGCTTTCTTGTGCTTTGTTTGGGGTTGGTTTTCCCATTGTTTATAATGTTTATCAATATGACTGGATAATGTGCTGATGCCCCAGAATGTGCCAGCAAATATCAGGTTTACTAACAACGGGTACAGCTTATAAAGTCCTATTTTCGCGACCAAAGGTAGTAGGTAACGTGCGTTGATATTTACTAATTGTGTCAAGATATTTAGTAGTAAAAAGACAACGCCAAATCGTAGGGTGATAGGCAGTTTGTTGCGTATGCCACAATAAATCGCACCCAATGCAACGGCTGCAAGTACAGCGCTCCAGCCAGATAGTGTAGCTGCGCGTAAAATAAATGTCTCTTCACTGCTTATATCAATTGCTGTAGCCGTTAATCCACTTCCACTATTGATAACTGATAGGGATAGTAGTGATAGGAAAATAAAGAGATAGCTTGTGATGATTGATCCACGAAATACGGATTGAAAGGCTTCAAGTTTACCGAATACTTTTGCTGCTTTTTTACTGAAGATCAGTAGGACTGTGGTGACAATGCCGAATAGTAATCCGGTATATTGGATTGTTTCTGTGTTTTGTAAAGCGTTTTGGATATCATCGGGCTTGCATAGCCATAGACCGAATAAACCTAAGCTAATACCCCATGTTAAACCAGAGCGCATACATAGACCGATGATACCGCCAATGATGCCTGACCATAACAAGGGAGTTTTACTCATGAGGCCGATCGCACCAGTGAGGAATAAGATGCCGACAGCATTGAGTAGTCCACAGATTTTTTGTAGTTTGTGTTGATGGCTTTGCAGATAATGACTGCAGCCAAATAAGCTAGCTGCAACTAAACTAAGTATTAAAAATTGTTGTTTTTCACTTAAGAATCCTAGTATTGATAATATGCCTGCGATGACATAAAATCCAGCTACGACAGTGCAAAAACATGCCAGGCGTTGCCAATCAAAAACGAGCTTTTCTAGGCTGTTTTGACATTGCCTGTTTTGCTCGCTGCTTTGTATTTTATGGGTTTTCCAGAATTGTAGTGTTTGTTCTACAATATGAGTTTTTCGTGTGTTTAGAGATAATTTAGGTTGTTTCTTGCTCATGTTCGTTCTCCATTGAAAACCTTGGTATAGTGCCTTGACGAGATCTTGTCAGTTTTTTTATTATTTTTTCTTGACGCTTACAAACGGTTAATTTAGACGATCATGAGTGGTAGTTAGTTTTGTGACTCATGGATAGATGACTGGTTTTCCAGGGTGGGGCAATGCTTGGATTTATGTTCATGCATTGCCATAATGCGATATACGATGATGACTATATTGATGATTTGTTAGTCTGTTTTTCGAGTTGTCTTACCCATGCCTGCCAATCTCTTTTGCCTAAGTCTTTTTCAAAATTCAAAAGGGTGTTGACGGATTTTTCACAGGTGTGTTGACTGGGTGTTATCAAAGGTTGTTGCATGCTCAGTGCAAGACATTGCGTTTTACAGGCTAATTCAAGGTGGTGGGTGTAGAACATTGCTTCTTGAATGGTCCTTCCAGTAATGAGTACGCCATGATTACGCATGAGAAGAATGAACTTATCACCCAGATCTTGCGCCAGTTGTTCACCTTGACTGGCACTGGTGACCAAAGCATCATAATCATGATAGTGGATCTGATCATAAAAATGTAGCGCCCATTGGCTAATGGGGAGTAAGCCGCATTCTAGTGCTGAGACTGCAACAATATTCGGTGTGTGTAAATGGAAGATGGCTTGGATATCGGGTCGTGCTTGGTAAATTGCTCCGTGAGTTTGATAACCTGTTGGGTTGTAGATTGCTTCTGTGCCTTCGAGGATTTTGCCATCGAATGATACGGTGAGCAGTTTCTCTGCTGTGATTTCACTAAATTTAAGGCCAAACGGCTGTAGAAAGAATGTTTGCTCGCAAGCGCGGTGACTTAAATGCGTGTATGTATGATCGTCGAGATTGAGCATAGCGATGATTTGATAAGCTTGGGCGAGTTGTGTTTTTGCCGTTAAATGGCCACTTGGTATGTTGTGTGAGCTGCTCATAGTGTGATTATAGATTTTTTATACACAAAATCCTAGCTTTCTGGCATTGATTTGAAATGGAGACCCAGTTATTTCTCTATGTTTACTTTTAATCAATACACTATTTTCCATGGTGTCTTTTTTTGTGCAATCACCTATCGACTTTCTTCATATCGTGTGAATTTTCTGTGTGGATGTTCATGTAATAATTAATCAATGGACTTGTTGATGACTTTAGATTATGCCAATATTAATCGTATCAATATTTATGGATATGTCAGTGAAATTTCTCAGTTTAGTCCTTTCTATTTGCGCACTTGGGCTGTGGGCGCCGGTATTTTCAAGCCAGACTTCGCCATTGACTGGTTATTGGCTAACGCGTAAGCATGATACGAAAATGCTTTCTTCTGTGGTGCATTTAACGATAGGTGAAGATCACACGATGGTTGGTCAAGTCGTCGGAGGATTTGTACATCTTGGCCAACCGTTACCGGAACGTTACTGCTCACGATGTGGTTCGCACACCATTGATGGCCAACACGGTGTTAAGAAGAATCAAGAGGTTATCGGTAGCGTGCCAATGTGGGGGTTTGTTCATAAACGCGATCATTTGTGGGTTAAAGGTAAGGTCATTCGAATGAAAACGGGGGAGTTACTTCGGGCAAGTATGGACTTAATTGATGATGATACAATCAATTTGGTCGTGCGCTACGGCATTTTTACTCAGTCACTTCCTTGGAAACGTTTGAGTAAATCAGAGTTTCTCTCGCTTTGCGATGGTGATTTATCCAAGATCACGACTGATAAATCTTATAGGCTAATTTGTATGCATCATAAGATACCTGATCATCCAGATATGCATATGCATCTTACTAAGTAGTATTCATCGCAGGGCTTAACTGTCTGAACCATCGATTTGTCACACATCGAACATGGTGAGGTATATCGAACAGAGACCACATCTTCTCTGATGGCTTTTGACTCTCTTGATCGTCGGCTTGCGGTCGCTCAGACAACACCTCAGGATGCTCTTTACTGGGCGCTAACATCGATGCTGCTTCAAAATTACCGAGCGGCTCCACATAATACTTAGGCCTAAAAAACGTCTCACATAGGTATATTGGTGCCCACGAAGCAAGCTCGATCAGTAGCTTTATCCCGACATAGCTCGTAAGCGTATTGGGTGAAAAAATACTTGCTGCACTTGGCTGGTGCGCATCTTTGGATATATCAATGGTAATCAACGGCATTGCAGCAGTGGGACAGGGAGTATAGCCTACCAAGGTTGTTAACAGCAAGTTGTTGGCGTAGTGCATTCCCCAGCTTAGCTCTAGACCGCCGCTTAAATAAGCGCTAATCCCCCAACTCAAACCGCTTAGTACATACTCAAACAATAGCGCAATTTGTGCTATTGGGCTCTCACCAATGACGTCAAACTCAGGATTGTTGATATGTGCACAGCCAAAAATTGTTGCACTGACCAGCACGTTGAGTATTACTTCATTGGCTGTTTGTTGATTGTCTATCAATGGGCCGCGGAACTTAATCTCCTCAGCCAAAGTTTGCATTGCCAACACCACTGCGTTCATTAGTGCTAGCACAAACCATTGCGACGCAATCACAGTCCAAGGGTGTGTCATGAGCATAGGACCGTAAGCCACTAGATACTCAGCAGTCGTATAGCCAAACCCTCTCGCAAAACGCCACCAATCAACTTTACACTGACTTATCTTATTCTTTATACTAGCCCAAGAAAACTCGGTAGACCAACTATAAAATAGCTCTAGTGATAAGACAGCTTCCGTAACAGCGATAATGTAATATGCTGTACTAGAGTAAATACTGTTCACCAATGAAGCAAAGTCTGAGGCGCTATAATCATCATCCAAAATTAGCGCAATGACAAACATCACCGCGACAGCTATGCTGAGGTTTGGAATGATTGCGAGTGTTGCGAGCGCCCCAATGAAGCCTAAAAGTCCTAGTGCGAAATTGTCTCCTAAATATTCCAATATCAAATAAGACCAATACGATAGCGTGCTTATAGCTCTGGCGTGATCATGATGAGCATCCTTGTCGTCTATTTTTTGACTTGAAATTAATACACGCTTGACCTCAATGTATGAGAACCTAAGTAGGAAAGCTGCACCACAGTAGCCTGACAACATGAGTAGCGACATCAAGAGACTTTCGCTGACGGCAAACCACAAACACCACCCAATGAACATCCCTGCCAGACAGCCTACTAGCTTAGAAGTAGGTAGATATGATCGAGCTCTATTGATTTTACGCATGTGCTGTTGTTGTATTTTTCTAATACCTGCGCCGGCTTTATTTAAAAGCCCCTGAGTCTCAATAGCTGCCTGATGTTCTAGTATAGCCTTATCGCTCTGGCCATTCATCAATACCCTGTCTATAGCAATATAATCATATTGTTGATCTTCCGCAGAATAGCGATATCCCATGACTCTTCGGAAAATACGACCAAGATCGAATAGAACGCACCACATAACTGATTTGTAGCCATGGGATTCATGAAATGTATCTTTTAAACGCTCAAACTGAGCTTCAAAAGAAGCTGTTTTTTTATAGGCCTCCAGCGCGTCTAAATCTTTGCATTCTGCTTGTAGCTCTTGCTGCACGTCTGCTAAGAGCTTTTTTGTGTTAGATAAAATGGAATTCCTTAGGCTTTCTCTAGCGTGCTGTTGCATATTTTTTTCTCGCACATTATTGAATTTAGAGAACATTGTATCAATAAAAATCAATAAAGTCAATTAGATACGTTTATTGTAAAAAGTAAACGCATGGTGTGCAATATAACAAAAAAAATATAACTATGCTTTGGCCACATACAAAATGTTCGACAGCAGCTACTATACAATTGTGATTGATCCTGTGATCAAGCTCTACGAGATCTGCATGCATTCGCGAGCACGCATCGAGTAGTCCGTCGTCTAGATGAAAAAATATTGATCAGTGATCACTTGATCTAGGGTCTGGTTCCTTAACTGTCTCCCGATTTGTTCGTGATCTTATACTTGTGCAGTGACGGGATTTGAATGAAGGATGCTCATTTTAGTACCCGATCCTTAGTGATCGAGCCATGCGTCATGGTGATGATTCTTCCTCGATATCGATTGTATTTCTGGTGATGAGAAATATATAGGCAGGTTTTATTGCCTATCAATGGTGTTAAGTTTTTGAATATTTTTTCTTCAGTGTCATGATCGAGGTGTGCTGTTGCTTCATCGAAGATTATGATAGGGGCTGGCCTTAACAAACATCGAGCTAGGATAATTCGTTGTTGTTGTCCTAAAGATAATTGCATGCCACTGTTACCAATAATTGTATGATACTGGTTATCAAGACGCATTATGAAATCATGACAGAGGCATTTTTGGCATAGTTCAATAATCTCATCGTTGGTGCTGTCATCTCTTCCCAGGCGAATATTATCGAAAATACTCCGATTAAGTAGTGCTGGCTTCTGTGGTATGTAGCAAACATGATCATATCGTTGCCTGGGTTCTTTATTATTAAATGATCCGATTTTTATATGGCCCCGCGTGGGGATAAAATGGTTTGAAATGAGTTTTGCTAGAGTCGACTTTCCGCTGCCTGATGCGCCGACAAGTAGAATTTTTTCGCCTGTTTTGATTGTGAGATGAGGAATTTGTATTTTGAAATTTTTTTGACTAGATTGATAATATAGGTTGTTAACATGTATGGCATAATTTGGATCGGGCGCTTTTCTTCTGCTCCTTGGAACACTTGTGATCTTTTTTGATGCCTGATTGTTGTTACTAATGTCTAATGTGTTGGTTCTTTTAAAGTTTATCTCGTTGTTTTTATATCGATTGTTTCCGGCATATTGTTGATGACTCGTTTTAGTGATTGGGGTGATAATTTTGTTCATATGAGCACGACGTTTCTCGTGAGCTGATAATTGAAGTGATTCAAGTGCGTGATTACACACGCTGATGGATTTTGTTATATTGATTAAGCATGTTCCAAGATAATGCGTTGCATGCATGAACGCTTGAGTAATGCCGATGACTAAGGTAATTGTTCCAGGGTTTGTCTTGCCACTGGTGTTGGCCAATAGCATGCATATTAAAATGCTAAGACATATAATCATATTGATGCTCTGGTAAATCGATGCATTCAGTTTTACTTTTAATAACTTTTGTTCTTGATCGGTGTATTGATTCAAGATGTTGGCTAATCGATATTGTTCATATGCTTGTTGATGATAGCTCATGATAATAGTGTGATTGTCGATTGTATCTGATAACCACCCGAAAAGTTTTTGATGTTGTGATGATAGTTGCTCAGCGTTATGCATGATTGTGGGCATGAATTGCCATGTTATGGTTAAATAGATGGTGGTCCAACAAGTGAGTAGCCCTGCATAAATTGGGCTAGAAAGTACGCAAAGCGTTATATTGGCTCCGAATAGAGCCAGTACCCTGGGTATGATCATTTCGATGCATATCTGACAGCAAATTTCGATATGTGATGTTAGTTCTTGTGTTGCTTTAATCAATGCGCCAGGATGTTTTTCTAGTGATGCCAATGAATGTTTATTCATCAGGTGGTCATGTATTTTTGTGATGATGATTTGTCGTATGTGTGGGTAAAAGTGCAGCGCTAAATAATGATAGATCCTGAGCACGGATGATAATAAAATTGTGATTGCAATATAACTATAAAACCAATAGTGCCTTACGGATTGACTAACGTCTGTATGTGAAAGACTTATTGCTTCAATCATTTTTTTTAGAATCAGTGGTTGTAACGACATCTCAATGGCCCATATGAGGCAGATG
>DCKN01000058.1:4036-6268 GCA_002320385.1 Proteobacteria bacterium UBA1673 | reverse complement strand
GGTGAATCTTTAAGCAAATAGGCAAACTGCTCTTTCAATGATTCTGTGCAGCCGAATAATGCCATCATCAAATGATATTTTAATTTATCTTCATGATAAGCATTGTTGAGTCTTTCTTCAATCTGGTTGTTTGTGGCCATCATCTCAGCTTGACTCAGCGACATAATACTAATTATGGTTGCTGGATACGCAGCCAATAGCTCAAGAGGATCCGTTGACCCAAAGCTGCTTGCAATCGGCATTCCACTAAGCTCAAACACACCTTTTTCTGCCTTTCTAGCTAACAACCCTAAGAATTTTAAACAGCACTCATAGACTGTTAAGTTGTCTTGACTGGCATATGGAGAGAGCTGTTGATTGAGCTTATCGATTAACCCTTGAAGTAAGTTTTGGGTTTGACTTCTCACTGTCAGGCACTCATCTAAACGCTCAACTGTTCGTTGCTTATCACGAATGCTGCTTTGAACTATGTCCTGTAGTGTTTGTACTAACGGCTTTAGAATATCGGGATCACAAACGCTCCCTAGGTTATCTTCTAGAGTGGATAGCAATTGCTGTCTTGAATATCCGTGACTTGAATTTACGACCTTTTCGGAGGGAAATGCTGGGTTAAAAAAAAGATTTCTCATTGTAATGCTCCATTAGATAATTTGCTAGCAACAATACAGTTTGGCAGGGTGTATGTCAAGACTTAGAGTTACACCCCATCGGTTATTCAATAGATAACGACCCTGTTGCTTGTTCATGATGATCTGCCTTATCAGGATACATCATTAGTCCACTTAAACAGCCCAAGGATACTCAGTGATTGACTCATGCAGCTTCATTCAGAGTCGTAACCGCATTATTCTTATGCAACAAGTTGTTTTTGCTCAACGGCTGCTCGTTACTCTGTGCCTACTACGCTGTTAACGCATGAACTCAGTCGATCAAGATGATCATCACTGCGCCATTATCGATTGTGTTTGATCGATACGCTATCTTCTTCACTATCATGACGTATAGCAGGATGATCAGTGATTGAGATTCCTGAATGTGTATCCGGATCTTGTATTTTGTTACGAAATAGCCCTAGCTCAGTCGCAGAATCCTCCACATGCCTTTGATTGATTGTGGTTTCAATAAAGCGCTGAGCAGCAGTGGTTTCTGAACGATATGGCGCGGTATCCGGGCTATTGTCAAGCATGCTTATGATTTCATCAGGATGCTGCAAACTAAGCGTTGTATTTTGCCCACTGACTGAATGCGATTGTTTTTCACTATTTCTTAGCGCCCATGCGTGTGAAAAAATAGGCAACAGATTGTTGAGACCTTGTAGCACGAGCGGAGCAAATGTTTCGGTGGCCCTGACGACTGAAATCATGATTGGCTCATGTAGTAAGCTTCTTCCAAGCGGGATATCTTCATCATCATGCTGAATAAACATTCTATCGGTGTGATCACTCCCATCAGCTTGACTTGCCTGGTGCGGTATTCGACTTTGAAGTGCTTCAAGCTGCTGTTTATCATTTTGTAAACTGTCTTGTAAGATGCCTAACCAACTATCTGCTGATTGACACCCGTGCTCTGGCGTTTCATCGGCAGATTTATATCGATTCATTTTATAGTAATGTGAATTTGGCTCGTAGACGATACTTTCAAGCCTTTCAATCTCAGTTGGCAGTATTACAGCACTTCGAAGGATGATGGACGCTAATAAGTCTATCTCACGATCATCCAAACTCGTGATTTTCTCAGATAGTAACGTGCAATTCTCCTTCTCAAGCTGGGCATGTGCTACCCATACTAAATGCCATAGCGCTTCGGATATCAATCTTTCGACAGTCGGGTTTGAAGACGCCACTCTCGGAGGCGATGGCATATGCATGTGATCGATATTTGCTGGAATTAAATCCTTTCTTGGCGCCATCGTTGGGTCTTTAAGGGTATCAATGATGAGTGTTTGTAATAGTGCGACTATCTGCGTAAATACATCACTGAAGTTAGGGATTGCGCCGCCAAAAAAATCATCAAATAGCTGTCCTCTGTCCAGATTGTCAAAGTATGTTTGCGCTAACTGTAAGAGCTGCTCGTCTGACTTTTCTGACACCCCTAACTTAAACGCTTGGAATACGTCTTGCGGATTGGCGCTTGGAACTGGAAGCGATGAATCTTTTAAATAGGCAAATTGTTCCTGAATATCTGTGCTTGATGGAAAAAGCATCATGATGATCTCATAACATAATCGATTGG
>DCKN01000058.1:0-3650 GCA_002320385.1 Proteobacteria bacterium UBA1673 | reverse complement strand
CTCCTTAGACTCATGGCACTGATCCATTAATGTTGCTGAAATTGCCACTATGCTGTCTCCTAAGATACTGAGGATCGCATGATGTATCGGCATTACATTGGACAATTCTTCACTCGCTGTTATCAGTTTATACCAAAGCTTGAGCCCTTGATATGTCGTACTGCCTGAGTTGTGTAACATCTGATTTAATCGGGCATTGTCAACGTCTGAGAGTTGTTCATTAAGCGCTGCTTTGATTGCCTGTGCTTGCATCTGCAATGTGGCTCTCACGTGCTTGTCTCTGGTTAGCATATCAATCGTTGCATGCTTGTCGCTCATATGCTGTTGGAGTGTCTCAATGCTATCCTGGATGATTTCAAATGCATCAGCGTTTGAACATTCAGATGATGCGCTATCTTCATCGCCTGAAACTGAACCAGTGGGAGAAAGCGGATTGTCAGTAGCTGTAATCATTGGATTGTCCTTATTTATACTGATTTTAAGCTAGCGAACTCAAGTTTTTTTGTCAACTGCTTTCTGCCGGCAGGCTTGTCGATGGCATTACGATTGAGTGTCATGTTTGCGCAGTACTTTCCCATTGAAGTATTGATTCAATGGGCTAAGCACATGGCGATATTCAGCGCTTTGGCTTTATGGGCCCTTTAACATGGTGATAAATTTTGCGGGTCGTGTCGCCTCAAGCCACCATGAATCACGGTCGCTTCTTCGCCCTATCACATCGAGCACTTTGCGGAGCGCTTGCATGTATTGTCACCGTCATCTATATATACACAGTTATAATAACCGTCCTTTGTTTCGTGATAACTTCTGCAATGTTTCAATCTCTCTTTTTCATCAACCTTTGATAGCTCTATCTCTTTGCACTGTTTAATCTCTTCCTTAGCACACTTTGGTATAGTACTAGCATTAGCAGCCAACATCACCAAGCCTGTCATCAATAGCGTTTTACTTATTATCTGTTTATTCATCATCGTTCCTTATTAGTGCATATGAGCTGTATATAGTCCACAACAAACAATATGTCAGGCAAAATATTGAAATAACATAAAAATAAAACAACCAAAGCCAAATGAAACCACTGGTGGTCTTGCTGCCAGTCGTTTCGACCAACACCCCTCTGACGCCAGTTGATCGTGTAGCGCATACGCTGTGGCGTTGTTTTATCTGCTCGCGCCTGCTCACGCTGAGCCAGCAAAATGGCAATTACCTCCGGCGTCAAGGCCTAATCCTGACGGCCCTGAAACCATTGTATGGCTATCCCACCACCTCACATTGAGACGCTTGTAGATTGCGTTTCGCCAAGTACGGATGATTATACGTGCTCGTTTAGGATGTCTAATTTTACACCGTTTTGCATCATGTACTTGACGCACATTTCGGAACCGCTTCGTAACGCTTCCAGGAATCTGATAATTTTCCCTGATCCTGATCAGAGACACGATGATCCTCTAATGCAATACGATAATGACCTTGTGGTAAAGTTTGGAATGCCTGATTGACTTTTTCTGCAGCCCACTCCACCATCTTGAAAGCGCTAGGCTTTAAACTTGTATACCCTTTTGCTGCGGCAATCCATATATCGAGAAGTCGGTCATTGTTTGTTCGATGTGGCATCACATAAGCGCTGGTTTTCAATAGTATCTCAACGATTTCTCTGTGCCCTGAGTATGCAGCAATGTACAGTGGTGTGCCTTTATCAGAACCAAAATTAACATCTGCCTGATTATCAATTAACCACTTTACCACCTCTATATGACCACAGCGACAAGCCTCGCATAATGCGGTCTCGCCATCGCTATCTTGTAGATCCAAGCTGTAACCTTGTTGGTGAAACGCTTGCAATTGCGCTAGATTACCAGCCATTGCGGCACGCAGGAAGTCGTTGATTTCGTCGGGTGTTTGCATTTTGTTATCCTTAAATTTGATTTTTTATTATATTATAAATAAACACCAAAATAAAATATATGATACGAAATCAATGATTTTTTTAAAAGATCACCATGCGTCATCTTTGCACAGGAACTCGGCCTTTGTGTATCATTTTATCCCCAAAAATAGGTTCTATACGCCTGCGATAGCCATGTTTTTCTCTTCCAATTGTGAATGTGGACCCAGTCAAATATTCAAAGCCTATCTAGCTATTTGATCACCATGCATAAGAACGTATCTGTATGCAGCTGGCTCAAGTATTGAAATCTATTGTGATTACTACAGCCCCTGCTTGAGACTTTCCTCGATAAAACGGTCTAATTCACCGTCCAGTACCGCCTGGGGATTGCCAGATTCTACCTGAGTACGTAGGTCTTTGACCCGGGATTGATCTAATACATAGGAACGAATCTGCCTGCCCCAGGTGATATCATCTTTACTCTTAGCCAATGCTTCTTGATCCTGCATTTTTTCCATCAACTGCTTTTCGTAAAGCTTGGCTCTAAGCTGCGCCATGGCCCGTGCCTTGTTTTGATGCTGCGAACGCTCAGATTGACATTGCGCGACCGTATTGGTTGGCAAGTGCGTAATTCTCACAGCAGAGTCCGTGGTATTGACGTGCTGCCCGCCGGCACCACTGGATCGATAGGTATCAATCCGTAAATCACCATTATTGATATCAACTTCAATATCATCATCAATTTCAGCAGTCACAAACACCGCGGCAAACGAGGTATGCCGCCGATTACCACTGTCAAATGGCGACTTGCGCACCAAGCGATGAATGCCGGTTTCGGTACGGGCCCAGCCATAGGCATAATCACCGGACAAGCGCAGTGTAGCGCCTTTGATGCCTGCGACCTCTCCTGGTGAGTAGTCTAGCACTTCGACCTTGAACCCTCTTTTCTCTGCCCAGCGTGTGTACATACGAAACAACATTTCTGCCCAATCCTGGGCTTCAGTACCACCAGATCCGGATTGAATCTCCAAAAACGCATCGTTTTCATCATGTTTTTTAGCAAACATGCGGCAAAACTCCGCCTGCTCAACCTCGTGTACACATGCGCGTAAAGACTCGCTGACTGATGCCTGCATAGACGCATCATCGTCCTCTTTGGCCAGCTGCCACAGCTCCGACAAATCATCTAGCTTCGCGCTTAACGCATCGAGCATGGTGACGACATTGTCTAATGACTTGATCTGTTTTTGTAAATCGGCTGATCGCTTTGGATCATCCCAGATTGTGGGATCTTCTAGCTGCTCACGTAAGCCTAGCAGCGCTTGCTTTTTGCCGGTATAGTCAAAGATACCCCCGTAAATCATCAACGCGTTGCTGGCAATCTGCTAAACAGGATTCTAGTTGTTGATTGGACTCAAATGGTTCTACGATCATGGCGATGCACTGCGAAATTTTCATTATACTACCTGAAAACCAACCTTCTTTCAATTCTTTCCGACAAATGCTTCAGACCTGGCTCTCAATGCTTTAACCATAGGTTTAGCCGTATATCACTTCATGGACCACGGTCATCAAGTTGTTTTATCTGTTATTTGTTGGTAAGCTTGTGTAATTTTCAGCCACACGCGGCGCTTTTTTCTTTAGCTCCAGGTTTGGGCGTGGATGATAACGCAGGCGCGTCGTCTCTTGATAATCAAGAAAATAGACACTATGGCGCATGTAGGTGGTGATTTTCTCATAGTCTCTACGATTAAGCTTTACG
>DCKN01000020.1 GCA_002320385.1 Proteobacteria bacterium UBA1673 | reverse complement strand
GATGAAAATCAATTGCATGCTGCTGTGGTTGAGCTTGTGGCGCTTGATGGTGCTGAAATAAAATATTCAACCGTGCAAAATTGGTATCCAGGGGATGAAAACGGCAAAGGCGGGATTTATAATTTTGTGACCAAGCGTGCTGTTGCTAAAAAGCATGCAAAAGTGTCCTGGACGCAGATTGAGACAGGCTCTGCCATCACATGGAAATATCCTAGTGTAATTTTACAAGGCGACCACAGTAGTGGTGAATTTCACTCTGTAACCATCACGAACAATTGCCAGCAGGCTGATACAGGAACCAAGATGACGCATATTGGTAAGCATACCAATAGTCGTATTGTTGCTAAAGGTATTTCAGCAGGGCGATCGTACAACACTTATCGCGGACTTGTCAAAGTTGCTCCAAGCGCTAAGGGTGCAGTCAATTATACTCAGTGTGATTCATTATTGATTGGTCACGATTGTTCGGCACATACTTTTCCTCAAGTTGATGCGCAACATGCTGACTCGAAACTTGAGCATGAAGCATGTACATCTAAAATCAGTGAGGCGATGCAATTTTATTGCCAAAGCCGAGGACTTGATCCTGAAGCTGCGGTTGCATTGATTGTGAATGGATTTTGTAAACAAGTCTTGCAAGAATTGCCGATGGAGTTTGCAGTAGAAGCTCAGGCGCTTCTTGAGATTAGTCTTGAAGGTAGTGTTGGCTAAATCGATTTTTTGCAGCAAGTGTTTTCTGTGCCATGATTAATGATAAGGAGAAATAATGTTAGAAATTAAATCTTTGAGCGCATCAACAGTCTCAGGCAAGGCGATCATCAAGCAGCTTGATTTAACTGTCAAGCCAGGAGAGATCCATGCCATTATGGGGCCAAATGGCTCAGGCAAAAGTACGTTGTCAAATGTGATTGCAGGGCATCCAGATTATGAAGTTAAACAAGGGCAGCTTTTTTATCAAGGTCAAGATTTATTAGATATGCCTCCCGAGCAACGAGCGATTAATGGCTTGTTTTTATCATTTCAATATCCGGTTAGTCTGCCTGGGGTTTCAATGATGAGCTTTCTTCAGGCAGTGGTGAACGAGCAAAGAAAAAAGCGTGATGAGGCGTTGGTTGATGCAATTGATCTCATCACGATGGCGGAGATGGCTTGTGAGCAGGTTGGCTTACCAAAAACCTTTTTGAATCGTTCTTTGAATCAGGAATTTTCAGGTGGAGAGAAGAAACGTGCTGAGCTATTGCAGATGTTACTACTTCAACCAAAGCTTGCTATTTTAGATGAAACTGATTCTGGCTTGGATATTGATGCTTTGCGAATGGTTGGTGATGTAGTGAACCGTATGCGTAGTGAGTCTAGGTCGTTTGTTGTCGTCACCCATTATCATCGTATCCTTGAACATATCAAGCCTGATTATGTCCATGTGATGGTTGATGGTAAGATCACCAAAAGTGGTGATCAGTCTCTGGCTATCAAGCTTGAGCAGGATGGATATCATTGGGTAAAATAAGAGGCTCAGCGCACGATATGCAAACATTAAAACAGTTCATTGATCATTTTCAGGCCACCGAAGTAAAAGCGACTGATGCGCAATTACAACAGGCTATTTGGCAGCGTCTCAGTGCTCATCGTTACGCACACAAATTTAGTGTATGGAAGCGATTGGGGATAAACAAGCTACTTGACTTACCAATCGCTGAATCGTCGGTTTTGGAGCAGAAGCGTATTCAAGATGATTTTGATCCCCAGGCCCATAATCAAAAATGGGATGCAACTCTGACTTTTATCAATGGTCAATGGGTTGCTGAGCGTAGTCATGTGCCGCAAGGTTTACAGGTATCTGTTCAAGAGGTGCGCGTTGACCCGTTATGGTATTCGTTTTTGAATGATGTACCGAATGATGAAATCACTGCGTCTATTGCTTTGTCGATGGCTTCAAAATCTTGCCATATTGAGGTTTCTCAACCGATGCGTATTCGTTTTTGTCATAGGTTGACTGATGCTGGTGCTCATGCTGCGAATGTCCACCTTCATGTGCGATCAGGCGTCAATGTTTTTATTCAAGATATTGTCTCTGTGCACACAGATGAACACGTAGCAGTTTTATACAACAAAGATGTATCGCTTGCTGGCAATAGTGTTTTGGAGGATGGCTATTTGAATGCACTGTCATCTGGGGTCTCGTGGCTTTGTTGTCAGCGTGTTCGTGCTCAACGAAATGCAGCGTATCGATTTCAACAGATGACTTCTGGTGATGGGATTGCGCGTTTTTATCACCAAGCGCACTTGTTGGAACAGCATGCAAGCAGTGTTTACCGTGGCGTTTCGCTTGCGCAGCATCGAGCTCGATTTGATCAAACTTTGTTGGTTAAGCATCTCGCTGAGCGCACTGAATCATCACAAGTGTTCAAGCATGTGGCAAAAGATCGATCGCTTACTAATTTTACCAGTCGTGTGTATGTGGCAAAAGCTATTCGCGCTGTCGTGTCAGGTCAAACTAACCACAACCTTGTGCTAGATACATTTGCGCGTGCGCTTAGTGCACCTGAGCTTGAGATTTACTCTGATGAAGTGCAATGTGCGCATGGCGCAACCGTTGGTGCGTTGGATGCGGAAGCGCTATTTTATTTGTGTGCCCGTGGTCTCACTAAAGATCAGGCAGAAGCATTACTCGTAGAAGGATTTATTCAATCCATGATTGATGACTTTCCAGAGGTACTGCGCTCTGAAGCAGTCGATATTGCACGTCATTATCTTGATGCAATGCGGGTCGGTGCTTAAGCGGTAATATTTAGCATTGTATTAATAACTGATTTTTGATACAATTGACACAATAAAAAGTGTGTTTGCTTATGCGTGCTGCTCCATCAGCGCCTGACAATGACAATCGTCTGGTGAATCGCGTCAATCTATTTTGGGCCAGTCTCTATTTGATAGTGTTGAGTTTGTGGATGTCTCCTCTTTTACTCAACTGGATGTTATTGGTTGCGCAAGCATCAATGCTGTTCGCTCGAAGCGCTTGGTTTCAGTGCTTAGCATTTTTTTCTGCCCCGTGGCAAAATATCGCGTTTTTTTCATCAAATTTTTGGCTGCTATTTAAATTATCAGGCATCAATGCCAGCTTTGGCTATGCAGCCTTAATTAGCGCTTCTGATCATGATGATTTTTGTCAAGCAGAACTTTTTAGAACACGTGCCAGGCATCGTGGCACCATTCTTTTGGCGTTTGATACGCTTGTGAAATGTGTTACTGCTGTCGCGGCAACACGGTATGGGATCCTGTTGATGCAAACGAATCAACTCTATGCGCAAACGCCTTGGTTAGTGGTGATGGGTTGTGGCACTTTGATTCAGGGTTTACTGGGTCTTCGTGCAAAAGCCATTACTCTCTGTGTCGAAGATCGTTCGAACTTATCAGGTCTAGAAATTAGTTATCGAGAATGGATTGAGTCTATTCAAGCGTTGCGGCAACGATGTTTTGGTCGTTCTTCGACGCATGTTTTGTGCGATATAGTCATCGTGACTGTCATTGCTGCGATCATTGCTCCTTTCTTTCCTTACGCTTATGTTTGGCCAATATTTTACATGGTCGTTGCGGTTCAAAATACCTACCAGTTATTTCACTATGTCATTCGCGATATTATGCGTGTTGGTTATCACTGGAAGCAGATTATATTGTACCGTCAGATTTGGAACGGTCGCGCTCGTGCATTTATTCCATGCCGAAGCCGCTTTACAGGTCTTCTGGGTACTCTGGGTTTGGTATCTTCGTTTGGCTTGTGTCGTGCGGTGATTGGTTACTTGTGTTTATCAACTTATGCTGGGTTTCAGCCAATCGAGACGGTCAGGGCTTTCTTAGTCGTGCCGTCATTGCTCGTGCATCATCGTACATTGGATTTTCTGTGGTCGCTGGCGTGTTTTGCCTTGCCGTTTACGGTTGCTCCCATGTTGATGATGTTGTTAAATTCATCCTCTTTGCAAAAAGAGGATGGGACATTCGTGCATCTGCCATGGTTACAGTCGGTGGTTATTCGTCACTTGAGTCATGCTGAGGATGCGCCTGAACGGCAAGCTAAAATTGAAGTGATTTTCAGGGATTTTATGTCAGTGTTGGTGCTTGTCTTGTGTTTGTATGCAGCCTTTCCTATGATGCCAACCTTATATGGCTTGAAACCTACAAATCCATTTATTGCTGGCTTAGCCCCATTGGCAGTCCCGGTTTTAACTTTTTCAAACCACTGCTTATCTTCTATGTTTACAAAATCCTATGTTGATTTAAATGCGGAGAATTGTTCCGCGTGGTTACGGCGTCGAGGTTACCCGGAGTGGGTGTGTGTGTTATCTGAGCAGGGGGTTGGCATTGCCTTTGTGGTCACTAACTATTGTCATCGCATTCCGATGATTCCTCATTGGATGAGTAGCGGTGTAAGTCATATTTGCCACTTGTTTTTTCGTTATACTGGGCTTCAGTTTGTGTTTCGTATGCTAGCTATGGTTGGGCAAATCATCGGGTTGAGTGTTGTATGGTCTGGTATACGTTATGCATTGGGGCACTGGTGGATTTTTATGCCCCTACGCTATTCTTTTGCGCAAATGGCACCGTTAATGACGTTTAATGCTGCGGTGTGGTTTGTTACAGCCTGGTGTGCTGTTAATCTTTTACTAACCGCTCAGCAATGCTGGATGCGTGTGGATTGGGATGCGTTGCAGCGTCGTTTTAAACCTCGTATCGATAGTTTTTCAGAGTGGTTGTTTTTGGGTGCTGCGCTGGCTTTCTTGATCACAATGTTTGTGTCCAGTGTGCAACTTGGTTTGGCACTCAGCTCAGGCATGTCATGGCAGGCTGCATCGATCACTTATGTCTTGCATGTCGTCAGCGTTTTGTTTGTTGCAGCAATGATTTATGTTTGTTTTCATGTTGTGCCGGAGTATTTTAGATGGTTGGATGCGCGTGCTCGGGAAAATCTTGCGCTTAAGCCTGAAGGTGGCCAATCTTCCCGTCCGCCCATTAACCCTTCATCAGTTGAACCATCTGCGCCACCATATGCTTCGGAAAGCGACCCGCTTTTGCCTCATGCGCGGCCAGTATCTTCTGATGAATACGCTGCTTCTCGATTATTGCCTTCTTCAAGAGTTGACCGTTCTTTAGGTTCGAGTTCTGATGATGAGAATGATATACCGGTTGCCACAGAGATAGATCCATTATTGGATATTGAAATGACGCCTATTGATCCTGATCTGTCTTAGCGATCTATTTTAGTCATTGGATGTAATCAATATATATTTTCTGAAATGAGTGATGACTGCGCATTGCCTATGGATTACTAAGTCCTTTAGGTGTTTCCATGGTCGGACGTCGCCAATAATAGCATTCTGGTTTGGATGGTCGTTCAGCCTTGATCCTGTATCTGCCACGATGCTTTTTTGGAAGATAATGTGCGATGTATGTTGTTTTCTTTATTGATTTTTATGGAAGAATTGAGAATGTAGCAACTTTGTGTTACTTTAGATGTCTCGTGACTATACGCATAAATGGTATCTATAATGAAAGAAAACGAGTCAGTCTCTGAATCACATATTGCACAATGGCGTGCTGATTTTCCTATTTTACGAACATCGACTCAGTCTGGTAAACCGTTGGTGTATCTTGATAGCGCAGCAACAAGTCAAAAGCCGCAGGCTGTGTTGGACGCTCTTACGCAGTTTTATGCGTCTGAGAATGCCAATGTCCACCGTGGGATTTACGGGTTAAGTGAGCTTGCAACAGATGCCTATGAGTCGAGTCGACGTACGATTGCTGAGTTTATTGGTAGTTGCTATCCTGATCAATTGGTATTGACACATGGGGCTACTGAAGCCATCAATATGGTTGCAGCGAGCTATGTTGCGACGGTCTGTAAGCCTGGTGATGAGATTTTACTCACAGTCATGGAACACCATGCCAATATTGTGCCCTGGCAAATGCTGGCAGAAGAGAAAGAGCTGATTATTCGTTATGTGCCTCTGGATGAAAGTGGTGCGCTGGATTTAGAAGCCTATGCCAAATTATTGAGTGATAAAACTTGTATGGTCGCATTCACTCACGTATCAAATGTTTTAGGTACCATTAATCCTGTGAAAACTATGACGGAGATGGCGCACGCTGTTGGCGCTAAGGTATTGATTGATGGTGCGCAGGCATGTCCTCAGATTGCTGTTGACGTGTCACTGATTGACTGTGATTTTTATGTCGCATCAGCACATAAGTGTTATGCTCCATCAGGCGTTGGTCTCTTGTATGGACGACCAGATTTATTAGAGATGATGCGGCCTTATCAAACTGGTGGAAGCATGATAGAAACTGTTGAGTTTGAGCGTTCTACCTTTTTACCTCCGCCTATGCGTTTTGAGGCTGGAACACCAGCAATTGCTGAGACCATTGCTTGGGCTGCAGCTTTCCGATATTTACAGTCATTGGATTTGGATGCAGTGCGTTTACACAAGTTGAATTTGCAGCGCCTTTTGCATGACCGTCTGCAGGGTTTCCCTAAACTAAAAATTCATGGTCACGCAGAAAAAAAAGTTCCAGTTGTCTCATTTACGCACGAGGTGATTCATCCGCATGATTTAGCCACAATACTGGATAGTGAGGGTGTGGCAGTCAGAGCAGGGCATCACTGTGCCATGCCGCTACATCGGTACTTAGATGTGCCTGCAACGACGAGAGCATCGTTGTCATTTTATAATGACGCAACGGATATCGATGCACTTGTCAAAGGTCTTGAAATAGCTGAGGAGCTGTTCGCATGACAAATTTACAAGCTTTGTATCAACAGGTGATTTTGGACCATGGGCGCAATCCCCGTCATTTTTCTCAACCTGAGCATGCGCAGATCGATCAAGTGTGCTTTAACCCTCTCTGTGGCGATAAAATTCATGTGTATTGCGATTATGCTGTCGATCGAAAAACCTTTCAGGCCCTATCTTTTACGGGAGATGGGTGTGCGATATCGGTAGCGTCAGCTTCATTAATGATGGTTGCTTTGCAAAAAAAAGATAGCGCTTATTTTTATGAGGCATTTGATTATCTCAAGCGTTTACTTGCTGGGGAGGCGGTTGATTTATCTACTATCGATGCTTTTTCAGCCCCTGAGGATATTGCCAATATGCGTCGTATTCAAGTGATAGCAGGTGTGAAAAATTTTCCAATGCGGGTAAAATGTGCAACTTGTGCTTGGCATACCATGGCCGCTGTGGTTGAAGGTGGTAGCGAGCCAATCAAGACTGAGTAGTACCGAGGATTAATATGGACCACAAACAAATAGAACTGATTCGTTTGACCCCGTTTGCAAAAAACTATCTTGAAAAGTTGGTTGCAAAGCAAGTCGCTTGCGGGGTGGTGATTGCGCTTGAAAAAGCTGGTTGTGCAGGTTATATGTATCGCGTTGAGCCTTGCAAAGCTGTGCCGAATGATGTTGTTTCCCAGGCTGTATCAAAGAACCTAACGCTTTATATTCCTTTGGAAAGTGTGTCTCGATTACGTGGAAGTCAATTAGACTATACTCGATCTCAGCTAGAGACTAAGGCTGTTTTTGATAACCCAAATGTTCGTATGGCCTGTGGCTGTGGTGATAGTGTTGAGATTTTAGTTTAGTAGAGACTAGTAATGGTTAATCGATCTGTAGGGCAAACAATATTGATAGAGCGCGATTGTGATGCCTTGTTAATTCCCCATGCGCACCCATTGACGTTACCGCAAGGCTCAGCTGTGAGAATCACCCAGGCCTTAGGTGGGAATTTTACCTTGGAGGTACAAGGGAATCTCGTCTTAGTGCTTGCTGAAGATCGTGATGCGCTTGGCATGGATCCCTATGATGAAGCCGAGGAAAACCCTGTATTGTTTGATGAGCGTGCGACGCTTGAGGAAAAGTGTTGGCATCAGATGCATCAATGTTATGACCCTGAGATTCCAGTGGATATTGTCGATCTGGGTCTTATTTATGACTTAAATTTGTCTAAGAATCATTCCGATGAATCCCAGCACCATGCTTATGTAACCATGACACTCACGTCGCCGACTTGTGGGATGGGGCCTGTTATTATCGAAGAGGTTAAACGAAAAGTTCATAAAATAGATGGTATAGAACAAGTAACTGTTGAGTTGGTATTTGAACCGCCATGGTCTCGGGAACACATGTCTGAGGCCGCCAAGTTAAAACTTGGTTTGATGTGATGGTAATATTGGTCGAGTCAATGTTTATGACTTAGCTGTTTGCTTTCTCTTTTATTCGGAAATTTTTTCAATGACATAATCCCTGGCTTGCAAGTGTTCGGTGGAAAAATAATGGGCGATTGCTGATAAATGGTATTTCCATTGTCGTAAAAATGGTTTGCTGAAACCCATTTTTTCAAGTTGTGAAAAGTTTGCTGAGAAATTATTTAGCCAATACCGATAAGTCTTAGCAGCGTCTCGGTTGATGGTTTGATGCTCAAGGATGCGAAAGCCCATTTTGAGCATTAGTTTGCCTATCGTATGGTGAGGAATCGTCGCATCAGTGACTAATTGTAAACATGCGATGCCATGCTTTTTAAGATGTGTGTTGATGTATTTGAAGAATTGTTGGCACTCTGACTTAGTAGATAGTTGCGGCAGCATACTGACGATGGCGTCGAACTGATTGTATGCGTGTGGATTGAGTTTATCTGTTTTGATCTGGTAGTTGATGGGGAATGGAATATTTTGTAATCGATTTTTACAAAACTCGGCATGTTGTTGACTCAGCGTGGTTAGCGTGAGATCGTGATGGAGACAAGCTTTTTCAGTAAAAGCACCCCAGCATGCATTTGTTTCCAGTATTGATAGCGCGTGCCGTTGCTGTAAAATTTTCAGTAGCGTTTGTAATCTTCGCTGTTGGGCAATGTAGAGTGGATCTTTTTTGCCAGATTTAAAGTGTGCGATCGTTGCTGATAAGCTAGGATCAAGCCATGCTGCGTTGAATTCAAGATTGAGTGATTCGATGCGTTGCGCATCTTGGGGGAAGTTTTTGATATTTTTGGCGCTTAACGGATTATGAAGGTACTTTTTTAGATAAGTTGGTGATCGTCGTCGTCGCGATTGTTGATTAAATGGAAGTGATAATAATCCGGGTATGTTGTTGCAGTCCCAATAGCCGTGTAGATAGCTTGATTCAAGTCCTTCGATATAATTACGGGTACACATCTGAATCATCTCAAGATTTTTTATATAGAGCATGAGTGGTTCACGGTTATCACTTTGGCCAAACTGAAATGTTTCGCCATTCGGGCATACGACCACGGTGCGTGTTGTATGATGCGAGTTACTGAAAGCTTCAAGGAAGGTTTGAAGTTGCTCGACAGCCATGTGGTTTGTGATTCCATCTATGTGTTATCAATCAACCATGGCATGATTTTTTCAAAAGTTCAAGCGCTATGTATTAAGTATCTGATTAACAGAAACTGATAAACAAAGTGACAAATTGGTCTCGTAATATAGGCCTGCAATTGAAACTATGTTACTCTGAATAATGTGTAGTAAAAAAGATTTTAGGAGCTGGATTGAAGATTATTTCATTCAATATGAATGGTATTCGAGCAGCACACCGAAAAGGGTTTTATGACTGGGTTGATGCTCAGGGCATAGACTGTATTTGTGTGCAAGAAACTAAGGCACAAATGAACGACGGTTTGAAAGCGTGCTTGACACTGGATGGGTTTGAAGGCTATTTTGCTGACGCGCAAAAAAAAGGCTATTCTGGCGTGGGTATATTTACGAAGCATGCTCCTGTGGCTGTGAAGACGTTGATTGGCCACGAGGTGATGGATGCGGAAGGTCGATTTATTGAATGTACTTTCCCTAAGTTTAAATTAGTTTCATTGTATCTACCAAGTGGTACCAGTGGACCCGAGCGTCAAGGCATTAAAATGCAAATGTTGGATTGGTTCTTCAAGCATTATTTGCAACAAACGATTTCAGACGACTTGCCCTGTATTATTTGTGGGGACTGGAATATTGCTCATACGAAAAACGATTTGAAGAATTGGCGCCAAAATCAGGATCATTCAGGCTTTTTGCCAGAAGAGCGAGCATGGTTGGATCAGGTGTTTTTCGATTCAGGTTGGCTGGATGTTTATCGAACATTATATCCAGAGAAAACTGAGTATACGTGGTGGTCTTATCGGGGTCAGGCAAGAAAAAATAATACTGGGTGGCGGATTGATTATCAAGTGGCAAGCCCGCATTGGCGTGATGCGATGGTGTCAGCATCTGTTGCGAAAGAACCAATATTCTCAGATCATGCACCGTTAATTGCTACCTATGATCTTGGGTGTTTACGCGTGATCAATAACGGAGATTAGTCTCGCTATGCTAGTCAAGAATCAGACCCTCCAGCGTGATTTCTTAACTGCTTTGTATTTACATGCCATCGTAATCATGCTCGTTTTGGGTTATCTGATGTTGTCGGATTTGCTTCATTCTTGGTTTGTTAAAAGACCTTTGCCTCCTACTAAATCTGTTGAAATTGAATTTGTTACGCTAAAATCTCCCTCTGTGGCACCAATAGAACCGATTGCACAGCGCCGTTCAGCCAGCCAGGAGATTCAACCCCAACCAATCAGTCCTAAAGGGTTAAGTAAAACTAAAATAAGCGAAAAAAATCAGATGCCACATATGAAAATACCCAAAATGAAATCGCTATCACCAGAAGAGAAGCGTAGCAAGCCATTTATACCGTCCAAGCCCTCTATTTCAGCGGCTAAACGTCAGGTTCCTAAGCAGGGATTAGATAAGGTTATTCAGCGTCAGGCGTCTGTTGTCTCTAAATCGTCACGAGTATCGGTCGCAAAACAGGTTTTTTTGGATAAAGCAGTTGGAGAAAAAGCTGTCGGTCGACGTACGGCTAAGGATGGATCAGCACGCATGAAGGCTGATCATCGCCCAAATGACGGCGCTATCAAACAGACAAATGCTCAGGTACTGGGGTCTAAGACAGTACAGTCTTCAGCGAAGCGACGTGTTGCTGTGAGCACGGTGAAAAAAACGACTGAGCAATTGCGTCCTGATGCTGTCGTCAAAAAAACGTTGCCGCAAAAATCGGCTTCAATCGTAAAGTCACCAGTGCCATCTGATGGTGTTGCTAAACAATTGCCTGTCTCTAATGACGCAAAGGTCGTATCGAAGACAAAAAAAGCTATTCAACAACCAGCTAAGGGTGCATCGATTTCTAAGACTGTTGCCGAAGACGCAAAAAAAAATCAGGACCAATCACGTGCTGTTGAGGCAAGTCTTCTTGAAAAAGAGAAACAACGGCGCATGGCTGAGGATGTTGAAAATAAGCGTCAAGCAGCGCTTGAGGCTGAAAAAAAACGTCAAGTTGAGGCAAAACGTCTGGCCGATGAAGCAGAAAAAAATCGTCAGATAGCGCTCAAGGAAGCGCGCGCACGTCAGGCGCAGCTTGAAGAGGAAAAGCGTCAGGCAAGGCTTGCTCATGAAAACGCTGTGATATCAGAGTATGGACAAATGATTATCACTCATATACAACGTCATGCCGTGTTTAATACTGGGATGGATGGGTATCGTACTAATTTAAAGATCAAATTAGCAAAAAGTGGGGATGTTTTGTCTGTTGCGCTTGTTGGTACGAGTGGGAATACATCGTTTGATCAGTTGGCTATCAATGCTGTGTACAAGGCATCGCCATTGCCTCTGCCAGAAGATGATAGTATTGTTGAAAAGATGCAGTCGATTAACTTGATGGTATCTCCGAGTGAGATGCACCATTGATGTGTCATTTAGTATCTCTGTGAGTATTCAATAAAATTGGTTTTTTCTCCGGATTTTGTTATAATGCCAACTCATCATTTTCTGGGAGTATATGCCAAGTTTCGATATTGTATCAGAAGTTAGTCATCACGAATTAACCAATGCTGTTGATCAAACTGCGAGAGAAATCGACAATCGATTTGACTTTAAAGGGACCTCTAGCAAAATAGAACACAAAGACAGTGAAGTGGTGTTATATGGAGATAATGATTTTCAGCTAGAACAGATCAAAACCATTTTATTGACAAAGGCTGCAAAGCGAGATATTGATGCAATGAGCTTTGATTTTCATGACCCTGAAACCCATCAGAGTAATGCTAAAATGCGTGTCACGATCAAAGAGGGAATTAGTAAAGAGTTTGGTAAAAAACTTATCCAAATGATAAAGTCAGAAAAGCTTAAGGTTCAAGCGAGTATACAGGAAGCGCAAGTTAGAGTGACCGGTAAAAAGCGTGATGATTTGCAACAAGTGATCGCTTTTCTTAAGGAAAGCAATCTTGATCAGCCATTACAGTATCAAAATTTCCGAGACTAAATTGCGTTTGGTCGTCAAATAGAATAATAAGCGTTGCGATGATGGATCCTAAAATGTTGCATTACTGCTGTAAGCAGTTACCAAGTCTGTTATCGGATGAGCAAATAGAACAAGATCATAATGCCATGAGGGACTGTCTTGCCTTGGTAAGTGGCGTGCACAGTGATGACCAAGATGTGCCAATTGCTGCTAAGATTTGGCATCCTAATCTGGGCTGGGTCGCGCAAGCGGTTAATACATCTCGACTTGTGCATGATGCCACTGCGCATGCCGAAATTAACGTCATACGACAGGCATGCGTATCGATGCAAAATTATCGATTACCTGGTTGTACGCTCTATGTTACGCTTGAGCCATGTATCATGTGTTTTTCTGCCATGATGGAAGCCCGGATTTCACGTATTGTGTTTGCTGCTAGTGATAGAAAGCTTGGTGTATTATCAAAAGGTATGTACCGGTCATTGCATGCATTCAGTAATCATCATTTTTCATGGACTGGGGGTGTTTGTGCAGATGATGCCAGTGCTGGACTTGTCCGGTTTTTTCGTGCGGTTTGTCGCTCGCGATCTTCAATTTGATGCTAGTGTTTTATTTGCAAAAGTGTTGATTTATGATTGGCTGTTTTCATCGCTTTTGTCGTTTTAGTTCTGCGAGCGGTTTTGTTGTATTTTCAAAGGCGCCAGCTTGTTTGATAAAGGATGATCTCGATGATTTTTACTTGCGACGTTGACAACTCTTGATTTCAAATCAGTCCAATAGGTTAGTCATTTTTATACATTGGATGCGTTTATGTTGCTTCGATTGATTTTTTATTTGTTTAAATACCGAAAAACAAAATTTTTTAACTTTTTTTCATCTATTAAACCAAAATGTCCTATACAAGAATTATCATACTAATGGATGATGAGTCATGTTGCTCAAAGATAAAACAATTTTCATGTCGGGTGGATCGCGTGGTATTGGTCTGGCTATTGCTAAACGGTTTGCAAGAGATGGTGCGAATGTCATCATTGCGGCCAAGACAGTTACTCAACACCCCCGTCTTGAAGGAACCATTCATACAGCGTGTCAGGAGATCGAACTTGCTGGTGGACAAGCGTTGGCTGTACAAACAGATATTCGTTTTGAGGATCAGATCAAAGCTGCCGTGCAACAAGGCGTTGAGCGTTTCGGTGGCATCGATATTGTGATTAACAACGCCTCTGCTATTTATCTTTTAAATCCAGAGGTCTTGAAAATGAAACAGTATGATATGATGTTTGCCATCAATGCTCGTGGATCGTATATGGTCAATACACATTGCTTTGATTATTTGAAACAGTCTGAAAACCCTCATATTCTTAGCCTATCACCCCCGATCAATATGAAGATCGATTGGTTTAAAAATAATATCGCGTATACGCAGTCAAAATATGTCATGAGTATGAATGTGATTGGTTTTTCTGAAAGCTACAAAAAGTATGGTATTGCGGTGAATGCATTGTGGCCTAAAACGATCATTAATACTGATGCGATCAAGCATATTAGTCCTGACTTGCTTAAGCATAGCCGTAAGCCAAGTATAATGGCAGATGCTGCTTATTGGATGGTTACTCAAAAATCGAGCCGATTGACTGGTAAGTTTTTGCTTGATCAGGATGTTCTTGAGAAAAGTGGAAAGTCTGATATGTCTCGCTATTCTGTGGATCCAACCCAGTTGCTGATGCGTGATTTATTTGTTGGTGATCCAAAAGATGCATTAAAAATGTTAGATATTCATGGTAATCCCGCTGAGTAATAGATGCGGGTTGACTGTTTTTGGGTAATGAGGTTTATTTAATGGTTGAGCATTTACATTTGATTATACGGGCTGAAGTTTCAAAGCCATTGAAAGAAGAAAAGTCTGCCGAGGACTTTTTAACTAATTTAATCGATACGATTGGTATGAAAATCATGTATGGTCCTGTATCAAGATACTGTGAACTAAAGGGCAATCGAGGTTTGACAGCATTTACAATTATTGAAACAAGTCATGTTGCGCTGCATATCTGGGACGAGGTAGATCCCGCTTTGTTGCAGTTAGATGTTTATACCTGTGGTTCGTTGGATCTAGACATAATATTCAATCACTTACAAGTGTTTGATCCTATTAAAGTAGACTATAAATTTTTGGATCGTAAAAACGGCTTCACGGTTATTCATTAAGCGTTTTTTTATGACCTTGAATGACGTTGGACGTTAATATAACGCTATGCCTATGGCATATTCCGTGGCTAAATGGTACCCTAGTGGGTATTGTGCTTTGGATTCTTGTGCTACATCTGCCGTGTGTGTCATCACTGTTTTTAATATTTGGTTTATCACTGAGTAACTTGGCTTTTGGGCAACCGCTTGATTCAATCAAATTAAAGACCGATATCATGAATCGTAAACGTGAATTGATTGGTCGTGCTGATCTTACTGTGAATGATCAGGCCGCAGTGCTAACCGTTGCGCTCTGGCAAATAACTCCTGGTTGGCATGCAATGCATTTTCATAGTCATGGTGATTGCTCAGATCCGCTTGATGGGTTTATCAAGTCAGGTGGGCATCTAAGTCTTCATAATCATCAGCATGGGGTTGCATCGGCTGGCGGGTTTCATACCGGTGATTTGGCTAATATTTACGCTCATGATATTAGGCGTCCAACGGTTAAAGTTCCTCAAGTGCTTGTTACGCAAATTTTACCATGGATTAATCGTAGTATGTTGACACAATCATTTGCACTGATTATTCACGAGGGGCCTGATGATTATTTATCGAATCCTGCTGGAAATGCAGGACCAAGAGAAGCTTGTGGTGTATTTGAATTTTCTTAAGTTTCCGATTAGGCTTATGTATTTATTGTGTTTTTTTAGTTATGCTGTCTTTTGTTGACGTGATGCCACAGGGCAATGTATTTTTCTTGTGATTTGTTGGTTAATTTGTTAGTCTAACGATGTTAAATTAAAGGAGGTGTGTATGCACTTTTCAACAAAAAATATGTCTGCTGGAAAAAACGTTCCGGATGAGGTGAATGTTTACATTGAAATCAGTGCGCATTCGAGCCCTGTGAAATATGAACTGAATAAAGATACAGGTACACTTGAAGTTGATCGTTTTTTGTCTACACCGATGGTCTATCCATGTAACTACGGGTTCGTGCCGAGCACCCTAGGTGATGATGGCGATCCGCTTGATGTGTTGGTACTAAGCCCTTTTCCGATACAGCCTGGTTGTTTAATCGCTTGTCGACCGATTGGGATGCTAGAGATGGCTGACGAAGCAGGAAATGATGAGAAGATCATTGCTGTGCCTAAAACGAAGCTAACAGGTCTTTATAGTCATGTAAATGAACCAGGTGATTTACATGCGCACACGCTTAATCAGATTGAACACTTTTTCTCTCGTTACAAGGATCTTGAGGAAGGAAAGTGGGTCAAGATTAAGGGATGGGCCTCATCGTCAGATGCCAAAAAACTCATTGTTCAAGCGCTACAAGAATCAAAAACCAATGTGACTGACTAGATAAGCTTAGACTCTCATGGTATGACAATTGAATCACAAGCTATGGGCAAATGTTTTTGTAGTTTATATTCATTGTGCTCTTGAGTAGTTGAGCGCGATACCAACTTCTCCTTCGTTTTGAATGAAGTTGGTAATAATCATATTCTCTGCAAGGTTTGTATCTAAACTGATCCGATTGAATCGTTGATTATTGGGTGTAATTCGATAGCGAACGGAGAAGTACTTATCAAGTCGTTTTGTGATTGTGATTCCTGAAATATCAGGAGAAAAATCGTCAATGGTGTCTAAATTTACTTCGCTTATATCGATGTTGTCAAAAAAAGGAACGCTTTTAATCGCGTTGAGAATCTCAAGAATCTCCATGACTTGGTTGTTTTTTTGACTATTGCTGTAGTACGCAAGGGTTTTGTCGAGTGACTCCTTGTTGCTTTTCTTGCTATATGATGAGTCTGTGAGTAGAGCGGTAATAATTTGGAAACTATTCATTGGCGCTGGTGATGAAAAATAATCGAACCTCAGGTCATTCAGTGTTCCGTGCGTTGAAACTCCAAATTGTTGTATTTGGTCTCTACCATCAATTGTTCTCAGTCCTTTGGCTTTGATGCGAAGATTGATTTTGGGGTCAGTGATGGGCGTGTTGAACCATGTTAAATCCATACGCTCAATGGGTAGGCTTTGTTTATAGATTACTAGCGTGCCATCATTGAGTCTGACTGATCCGTTGGCTATAGGCGTTGATGATTCTGTTCCTGAAAGATTTAGCTTGCCGCCTACTTGGCCGTGAAATCCAATAACATGGACTTTAGTGTGCTGTCCTAGGTCAATTTCTGTGTCGAATTTATAACGAATCGTGTTGGTGTTTTCGATGTTTTTTCTTTGGATGATGGTTTCAAATGGTAAAAATGTGATTGGTCTGTAGAAGTCAAGACGGTATTCGGCGTGATTGACTTGTATTTTGCTATTGACGATGATCTCATTACTAGCGACTTGTAAGTCAGTCAGTGTGTTGATATTGATTATATTCTGTTCATATTGGCCAATATTGATATTTTTACCATCAATTTTTGCAGTCATGGTTTCAAAGTTGTCAGGGGTGGACAGTGTTAGGTTGATTGTGCCGAATTTTGTTTCAAGATTGCCATTGATTTCAATATTGGATGAGATTTTACCTGTGATTTTTCCAGTGGTAATCGTTAGACTGGTATCAATAGGAACGTTTTCAATGATTTGATTGAGCAGAACATCATGGACATCAATTGTGAATGAACCATCGGCTTCCAACATGCGATCACTTGACCGTTTAGTGAACTGTATTTCTGCATTGATCGAGCCACTTAGACGATCTAATTGAGGTAGGTATTGTCTTAGTAGTGTTAGCGGTAAGTGTTCAGCTTGGAAGGCATGAATTTGTACTTTGAGACTGATAGTTTGGTTCAATTGCCATAACCCATCGAGACTTATTTTGGGTTGGTGCTTGGTTGTTTTGTGTGACTCAAAAATGATTCTCTGATCCGTGATTTTGATAATCTGAGGCGCTTGAGCGCTGAATAACTGGTTTTCATTAATGCTTGCTTGTTCAACACTGATAGTAATATCTTTCTCTTTGGCAACGATTTTAAACATAGCGTTAAGATGATGTGATCCTTGCTGTCCAGTAGCAATGAATTGTTCATAGTTGGTGTTGGCATGATTTTGAATACGTATGTTTTTTATTGCTTGACTGTCGCCAATGATTAGATCCCCGATGGTGAGAAAAAATGCGCCGGGATTAACTGTTTTCTTGATGTTGGTGTCGTTGTTGTAGTTAATGGAAATGTTTTGCGCGCTCATGTCTCCCAGGCGAAGTTTTTTCACACCATAGTGAATGTTTACTTTTGGCTGTTTCCAATTATCGGTAATGAGAATAGATAGTTGACTATTATCACCAGAGACATCTTGTGTTTCAAACTCTGCTTGCTCCATTTTTACTATTAAGTGGGAGTGTTGACTCAATTGACCTTGCGCGACAATATTTATATTTGGTGTGGTGAATTTTAGGTTGATTCGATTACCACTATGATCATCGTTTTGGATAAGAAGATCGAGATGATTTTTCTTGTCAGAAGTGTGTCCTGAAACTTCTGCATTAATCCTATTTTCTTGAAAGTAAATTTGTCCCTGG
>DCKN01000091.1 GCA_002320385.1 Proteobacteria bacterium UBA1673 | reverse complement strand
ACACGCTGTCTTGAGGGGGCAGTAGCTTTTTAGCTGTGTCGGTTCGAGTCCGACCTTCGGCAATTTCTCTGATAATCTCACTCCGTATCTCAAAGAGCTTTGAGACTGAACGTAGTCTAAAAAAATCTATATTGCCAACCGTAGCCAATTTAGGCGGCGTTTTTATGGGTTGCCTCGTAATCATTATTTATTGACTAAGTTTTTTTCTTAATGCCACGGTAAAGTATGGTATTTAGATGCTGAAAAGGCTACTATCAAAAGAAGTAGACAATTTCATCAACTATGTCAGCCTATATTCCGGTTTTGATATTTTTATTAGTTGCTATTCTGTTGGCAATTTTTCTCTTTATTCTCGGCGTATTGGTTGCGCCAAGCGCTCCCAATAAAGCCAAAATAGCACCCTATGAATGCGGGTTTCCAGCGATGGATACCGTAAGAAAGCCTTTTGATGTGCGCTTCTATCTTGTCGCAATTCTATTCATTATTTTTGATATTGAGACCGCATTATTATTCCCTTGGGCTGTCACATTTAGGCAGCTAAGTTGGTTTGGGGTCATTTCTATGCTGCTATTTTTGTCCATCCTCAGCGTCGTTTTCGTCTATGAGTGGTTGGCTGGTGCATTAGATTGGGAATAATAATCAGGTTGCCTAAATGAAAGAATTACAGTTGCAAATGGATGCGTTTAGAAAAAGCAACACTCCGGTTGTGAAAAATGGATTCATGATCGTCAAATACAACCAGCTCGTTGACTGGTCACGCGGCAATTCAGTATGGCCATTGAGTTTTGGATTAGCTTGCTGTGGTGTGGAGCTCATGCATTTTATTGCGTCACGCTATGACTTTGATCGTTTTGGCTTTGCCTTGAGAGCCAGTCCAAGACAAGCTGATGTTATGATCGTTGCAGGAACATTGTGCAACAAGATGGCACCAGCGTTACGCGCTTGCTATGATATGATGGCAGAGCCAAAATATGTGGTTTCCATGGGGTCTTGTGCCAATGGTGGGGGGTATTACCATTATGCCTACTCAGTCGTCAGAGGTTGTGACCGAATTGTACCAGTTGATTTGTACATTCCAGGGTGTCCACCAAACGCTGAAGCACTCATGTACGGTATGATACAGCTACAAAACAAAATACAAGGGTGCGAGTATATGCAAGTCAAGATTCCTTCGGGCTATGGGGATGACTGACATGCAAAAGCCAACCAAGATTGCATTGAGAAATTATTTAAAGTCGCGTCCTGGTATTCAGCTGACTGAAAACATCGACATGCCCGTCATAGTCTGTCCTGTGGAAGATTTGATAGCACTGATGACTTGGTTATACCAAAACGATCAAGTGCAAGCTAACTGCTGTGTTGATATTTGCGTTGTTGATCATCTTCATTATGGGCTCGACGAGTGGGTAGGCGTCGATGCGACTTCAACCGGTTTCGAGCGTGCGAGAGACGCCCTATCCAAGCGCGATATCCACGAAAAACCTGGTCGATATGAAGTGGTATATCATCTTTTATCGACAAGCATGAACCAACGATATCGTATCAAAGTGAAGCTTGATGAGCCATCAGATAGTGTGCCATCGGTGACAAAAATATGGCCAAATGCAAACTGGTATGAGCGTGAGGCTTTTGATTTATTTGGTATCCGTTTCTCTGGTCATCCCGGTTTACGTCGTATTTTGACGGATTATGGCTTTGTTGGGTATCCAATGCGTAAGGATTTTCCCTTAGAGGGACAGGTAGAAATGCGCTACGACGCGAAGCTTGAGCGCTGTTTATACGAGCCAGTACAGGTTCAAAATAGAGTCAGTGTACCAAAGGTGATTCGTCAAGATGACCAAAGACATACAATGAGTGAAGTCTAGTCTATGGGAGAGCTTAAGCACTATACATTTAATTTTGGACCGCAACACCCAGCTGCACATGGTGTATTACGCTTAGTAGTCGAAGTTGAAGGTGAGACGGTAATCAGTATCGATCCCCATATCGGATTACTGCATCGTGCCACTGAAAAACTGATGGAGTCAAAACCATACAACCATTCAATTGGCTACATGGATAGGCTCGATTATGTCTCAATTCTCCCCAACGAACACGCCTATGTAATGGCGATAGAGAAGTTGCTTAAAATTAAGGTGCCAAAACGAGCGCAGTACATACGAGTAATGTTCGACGAAATATCTAGAATTCTTAATCATTTATTGGTGCTCGGATCGACTTCCCTCGATATGGGAGCGTTAACGCCATGGTTTTACACATTTCGTGAGCGCGAGCAACTCATGGACTGCTATGAAGCGGTATCAGGTGCACGAATGCACGCGAATTATTATCGGCCTGGGGGTGTATTACGTGATTTGCCAAATACCATGCCGCAATATGAAAGCTATGCTTGGCGCAGCCCAGCTGAAACAGCGAGTCTGAACGCAAATAGGCAAGGCTCACTACTTGACTACATCGAGTCTTTCACTGAACAATTTCCTGAAAGGTGTGACGAATATGAGACATTGCTCACTGAAAATAGAATCTGGAAGCAGCGCTCTGTTGGCATTAGTGCCATTGACGCTCAAAGAGCAATTGCGCTGGGGTTTACAGGTCCAATGTTACGCAGCACCGGATATGCGAGAGATTTGAGAGTTGATGAGCCGTATGCGGTTTATGATGAGTTGAGTTTCAATATAGCGCTCGGTAAAACAGGCGATTGCTACGACCGCTATTTGGTTCGAATGGCAGAGATGCGCGAGTCAAATCGTATCATAAAGCAATGTATTAATTGGCTCAGGAAACATCCTGGGCAGGTTATCGCTGATGCGCCCAAAGTGGTGCCGCCGTCAAGACTCTCTGGAAAAGAGAACATGGAGGAAATGATTCATCAATTTAAGTTATTTACTGAAGGCTATTGTTTGCCCGAAGGCGAGGTATATACCTGTGTCGAACAGCCAAAAGGCGAGTTTGGCGTTTATCTTGTCTCTGACGGCGCTAACAAGCCTTATCGTGTGAAGATAAGGGCAGCGGGCTATCCCCATTTATCCGCACTTGAGGCATTATGTAAAGGGCACATGATCTCTGATGTTGTGGTCATTCTTGCATCCATGGATATTGTGTTTGGAGAAATTGATCGATGAACAATGAAAAATTTTCTTTGTCACCAACATTGAAACAAGAGATTAACCAATGGGTAAAAAAATTCCCGAAAGGCAAGCAAGCCTCCGCAGTATTGATGGCACTGCGTTTGGTACAAGATACGCATGGGCATTTGCAAGATCAACATCTTGATGCTGTTGCCGAATATTTATCGATGCCAAAGATTCAGGTTTATGAAGTTGCGAGTTTTTACACAATGTTTCGTCGGGAGCCTGTTGGAAAACATGTATTATCAGTGTGTGGGAGTATTTCCTGTTATCTTCGAGATGCAAATGGCATTATCGAGACTATCCAAAAGAAACTTGGTATAGGTCTGAATCAGACAACAGCTTGCGGCCAGTTTACGCTCAAAGAAGTTGAGTGTTTAGGTGCGTGCTGTGGGGCCCCCTGCATGTTAGTCGGCGATCATCATTATCATACGGATATGAATCCTGAGAAAGTCTGTGATTTGATTGACCAACTTGACAAGGAGGAAAAACATGGTTAGCCCAACAATCAACCAAGTCTGTCTCCGCACACTATCGCATCCGAACCCAGCTAGCATTGACACTTACATAGCACTGGGGGGCTACAAAATATGGCAAGATATCATCAAAAATAGGCCAGAACCGCAATCGCTTTTGACACAAATTCGTCAGTCTTTGTTGCGAGGGCGTGGTGGTGCAGGGTTTATCGCTGGATTAAAAATGAGCTTTATTGATTCAAGAGCGTCCAAACCACGCTATCTAGTCTGTAATTCTGACGAGGGTGAGCCTGGAACATGCAAAGATACATTGATTTTGCAGTATAATCCTCATCAGCTCATAGAGGGAATCCTCATTGCTTGTTATGTACAGGGTATGGACGTTTGTTACCACTACCTACGGGGTGAATATCAAAAACAGTATGACGCCTGTGAACTTGCTTTGGAGGAAGCCAAAAGTAAAGGTTTTCTTGGGAAGAATATAGGGAAGACAGAACTATCGATCGATATCCACAATCTACTTGGCGCCGGATCATATATTGTGGGAGAAGAAAGCGCCATGCTCGAGTCGATCGAGGGTAAACCTGCTTTGCCCCGGTCAAAGCCTCCATTCCCAGCAGTCAAAGGGTTATACCAACAGCCGACAACAGTCAATAATACAGAAACCATTGCCTCGATACCAATTATCCTTGAAAAGGGTGCAGACTGGTTTTTGGATTATGGTTGCCAAAATAGTGGTGGCAGCAAAATATTTTGTGTTAGCGGACATGTGAAAAACCCTGGCGTATTTGAATTACCTCTAGGCACGCCTTTCAAAACATTACTATCATTGTGTGGAGGTATGCGTGCGAAAGAAAAACTCAAAGCAGTGATTCCTGGCGGAAGCTCAATGCGCGTGTTACCCGCTAAACACATCATGAATTTATCGATGGACTATGATGCATTACAACATGCCGGTTCAGCACTTGGCTCAGGGGGTGTTATTGTCATGGACGAGTCAACTTGTATGGTTCAGGCATTATCGTGCATTGCACGGTTTTACAAACATGAGTCATGCGGGCAGTGTACACCTTGTCGAGAGGGAACAGGATGGGTCGTACGCATCTTAGACCGGATTATTGCGGGAGACGCTCAATTGAGCGATTTGGAGACGCTGGATAGAATTGCTTACAGCGCTGAGGGTCGAACAATTTGTGCATTTGGCGAAGCATTCACCTGGCCTGTACAAAGCTTTCTCAAGCACTTTATGCCTGAGTTTAAGTATTATGCGCGGCACGGTCGATCAATGGTCACAGGACGCTAGTTTTGGGAATTAATATGAGTCAAGCTACTAAAACCAAGACAATAAAGTTTACGATAGACGGGCAAGAAGTCATCGGTAGTTTTGGAGAAACAATCATTCAAGTTGCTGATCGCCATGGTATCTATATCCCACGTTTTTGCTATCATGAGCGGTTATCGATTGCTGCCAACTGCCGAATGTGTCTAGTCGAAATTAATCACGACCAAAAGACCAAGCCAGCATGTCATGCCGAGATTACAGAAGGCATGGAAGTTAGAACACGATCGAAAAAAACGCAACATGCACAACAGTCGGTTATGGAATTTTTATTAATTAATCATCCACTTGACTGCCCAGTTTGTGATCAAGGCGGACAATGTGATTTACAAGATCTTGCCATGGGTTTTGGGCGAGGGGTCTCGCGCTATCACGAAAGTAAGCGCGCGGTGGCTGATGAGAATCTGGGAAGCTTGATACAAACGCACATGACGCGCTGTATTCATTGCACACGATGTGTGCGATTTGGCACTGAAATTGCTGGTATACCAGAACTCGGGACTATTGCTAGAGGAGAAGATATGCGCATACTCTCCTATTTACAGCAAGGATTGAAATCTGAACTTTCAGGGAATGTCATTGATATTTGTCCTGTCGGCGCATTAACATCAAAACCAACCCGCTATAATGGTCGATCCTGGGCTTTTGACAACCATCACTATGTTTCTGGTCACGATTGCCTACTATCGCTGGTATCTGTTCATACCCAACAAGATAGCGACACACACGCGTCTACGATAATGCGTGTTGTGCCGCGACTGAACGAAAAAGTCAACCAAGTGTGGTTGTCAGACAGAGATCGCTTTGCGTTTCTTGGGCTTAGGCACCCCGAGCGGCTTGACGAGCCCATGGTACGAGATGGGAAAAACTGGAAAGTCGTATCTTGGGATGTTGCACTCACGCTGGTAGCTGAGAAAATTCAATCAGTCCTTAAGATGTTTGGACCAGAACAAATTGGCGCATTGGTAAGCCCAAACACTTCCGTTGAAGAGGGCTTTATTTGTCAAAAGTTGCTACACATGCTGGGCTGCTCCAATATGGATTATCGTCATCACCAAGTTGACACAGATTATTTAGATAATACCGCTGACGACAGAAAGGGTGACTTTTTAGATTTCTCCATGATGGAGCAATCAGACATCACAGTTGTCGTTGGCTGCGATTTACGTGTAGAGCAACCAATAGCTGCAATGCGACTTCGACAGGCCGCCAAACAAGGGGTCAAGACGTTAAGTATCAATCCAGAGGCCTATGATTGGAATATTGCTGATGTTACCCACGAAGTTGTACACGGATGCCAAATGATTGAGCGTCTTGCTGCTTATGTCGTTGCAATTAAAGATCTAACCAAAGCAGCACTATCTGATAGTTGGTGCAAACTACTTGCAGGTATTAAGCCATCAACCAGCGTCATTCGTCGGGCCAAACGGTTGGTTTCAGCAAAAGGCTATCTATTGTTAGGACAATATGCGCAAAGTCATGAGCAAGCCTCAACGGTATATCAATTATGTGCTATGTTAGAAGCATTGACGCCTCTATCAATCATCCACCTAACGCCTGGGATGAATGCAACAGGATTGAGCGCAATTAGTTTTGGTCCAAGTCATCATTTTGAGTCGGTAAAAGTGTCAACGGGTTGTTCAAGTTTTAAGATGATTGATATACCGAGAAAACTGTATATTTTGCAACAAGTTGAGCTGGAGTATGAGCACTATAACCCACAAGAAGCTCTGCATGCGTTGGAAAAAGCAGAAACGGTTGTTGCCATCACTAGCTTTGTCAGCGAGCGTATGCGCCAATATGCAGACATTCTACTTCCTGCTGCATCATGGTCTGAATATTCAGGGACATGGGTGAACGTATGTGGTGAAATTCATACATGTCAAGCAGTGAAATCATTGCATAAATCCAGTAAATC